>MIBM01000153.1:854-2907 GCA_001830645.1 Spirochaetes bacterium RIFOXYC1_FULL_54_7 | reverse complement strand
GGGCATGCGGGAATGTATCATGTTCATAGTTCCTGGATTCCTTCGACTATGCCCGCCCTGGAGGCTCCCAGTGCCGGTGGCAGGGAGAAGAGGGCGCAGGCCAGGGCTGTCATCAGCACTGCTGCTACAGGCGCCCAGCTGGGAGGCCAGTCCGGGAAGATGCCTCCCTGGGACATGCCAGCCCCGGCCAATATGGTCTCCGCAGCTCCTGCGAGGGCCTGGTAGGCTGGTATGGACAGAACTGCGCCGGCCAGGGCAGCTGCAACCCCGAATCCTGCGTTTTCGGACGCAAAACGAAAGACCGTACCAGCGGCGCTCTCACCGAGTGCCCTCCTGACCGCAGTGCCCTTGCGGTTTGCAGCCGCTTCCATCGAGGTGCCTGAGTAGATGCCGAAAACACTTGCCACCAGCACCAGTATGCCTAGGCCGGCTATGGCTCCAGACAAGGATGCTATCACCTTTCGGGCCTCGGCAGCCGCACCGGTATTCGGCGTGGCAGGATCGCCTTCCCAGGTCTCAAGTTCGGCGTCAACGATACCCAGGGTTTCCAGCGAGCCTGCCAGCTTGAGCTTGAGGGTCTCGGGAGCTGTGCCGTCTGTCTCGGCCACAAAGGTCCGTATCTGGGATGCCGCCTGGGCAGGCAACCCGGGTGGACGGTCCGCGCCGAAGGGAATTATCGCATCCGGGATGCCAAGGGCTGTCCGTGCCAGTTCGGGTGGGTCGCGGTACACACCGATGACCTCGAAGCGCTCGGTGGCCAGCCTGGACTGCCTGGTCTGGCCTTGGCCGGTTCGGGTCATCATCATTCCTCGTTCGGACTCGATGTACGAACCGATGGCCAGATCCGCGCTGCCGAACAGACTCTCCGCTACACTGGTGGACAACATGACCAGCCGGGAGCCTTGGGTTGATTCATCGGCGGTGTAGTTTCTACCCGATTCGATGACAAGTCCCATGATGGAGGCGTAGTCAGCCTCGGCTGCCATGACTGATCTGATGGAGAACCGGGAATCTCCGACCTTCACTGCCGGCCAGTGGGCCTCGTTTACCGCGGCGGTCTTTGTCAGGTATCCTGATTCGTCGACAAGATGCTCGAGAATCTCCTTGGTGAAGATTCCCGGTCTTGTATATTCAAAGCGGCCAGCTTCATCGGTACTTCCATTGGCTACACTGATACGGTAGCGGTAGGTTTCGCGTTCCAGTTCGCTTATCGAGCCTGACAGGGCAAGTCCAGTGGAGAAGGCCAGGGCACCGGCTGCTATTACTGCTGCCTGGAGCAGGGTCTTGCCCGGATGCTTCCTGGCCTTGCGTGCCAGCAGCTGTATGATATCGTTCATTGCATGCTCCTCAATCTATGCTCCTCAATCTATGACCCTCAATCCGGTCGGACGAGCTCGGCCGGGGCTGTCTGCATCGCACTCCAGGACGGAATCACGCCCAGCACGAGTGGAAGGATAGCAGCCGCCAGCCCGGCGGCCAGCATCGCGGGCAGTGCTCCGCCGTTGGTGCTGGTGTATGGCACCAGTATGGTTACCGTGGCATCGTACAGGGCGATGGCTGCTATGGAACCAAGCACCAGGCCCAGACTTGCGGATATGGCGGTTTCCCAGAAGGCCGCCGACACCACGTCGGAGGCCGAGGCACCTATGGCCCGCAGTACCCCAAGGGAACGCCGGCGCTTGATGGCCTTGGTCGCCGAGGCATTCATGAGGTTGAGTATGGCGACGATGACACAGAGTAGCGCCAGGCCAAAGGCCGTGGTGAACAGGGTTGCCTGGGACTGCTTGCGCTCGTCCAGTTCAGCCTTGCGCGAACTCAGGGTAACCATGCCGGCCCCGACGGTCCTGTCGAAATATGAGCCGAGCTCGGTGACCGCGCTTTCCACATGGGCAGCATCATCGGCCGCGAAGATGAGCCGTGCCATCCTGAAGCGCATGGCCGAACCGTCCGGACCCAGGGCAAGTGATCTGGTGGGGATGAAGGCCATACCGTTCCAGTCCTGTCCCGTTATGTACTGCGTTGGCTGGAGGATGCCGACGATATCGTAGGTCCG
>MIBM01000153.1:536-790 GCA_001830645.1 Spirochaetes bacterium RIFOXYC1_FULL_54_7 | reverse complement strand
GCGCCAAGAACCATCATGGCCCTGTCGCTGGATGCCTCTTCCGTGGTGAACAGCGAGCCTTCCCCAGGTACCAGTGAGTAGGCCTGGAAGAAAGCCGGGTCCACCCTGACGCCTGGTATGGCTTCCAGCAGAGGTGCCTCGAGGGCAGCTGCCTCGGCCAATTCCTCGGGAGTCGCTTGGGGCTGGACAAAGCCTGGGGGAAGGTTGGTCATATCCGGGGGCATGCCGACTGCTCCGGTTCCTCCGGCTGTCCC
>MIBM01000153.1:0-410 GCA_001830645.1 Spirochaetes bacterium RIFOXYC1_FULL_54_7 | reverse complement strand
AGAAGCATCCGCCGGGAGTACAAAGCCTCCAGTAAGGCTGGTGTTCAGGGTAGTCACAGCCTTGGAGCGATCCCGGGACAGGGCTGCCGGAACCGCGCTGATTTCAAGATATGAGGGATCGGCCTCCATGTGCTGCAACTCGGTAAAGAAAGCGGCGGTGGCTCCGGCAGCGGAGGCAGCCACGAATACCGCCAGTGCCACGGCCAGGGCCATGAGGGTCAGGTCGGCCATCCTGCCCCGGGCAAAAGACCGTGCCAAGGAAATGGCAAGCCGGTTCTTCATGACCTGGTCTCCTCTATCTTGCCATCCTGGAGCACGATGCGGGTCCGGCCCATCTCGCCTATCCTGGCATCGTGGGTTACTATCACCAGAGTCACGCCTTTGCCATTCAGATCGTTGAGCAGACCCAT
>MIBM01000152.1:15318-17406 GCA_001830645.1 Spirochaetes bacterium RIFOXYC1_FULL_54_7 | reverse complement strand
GGTCATTTCGTGCTTCGATTCTGTGCGCCGCGAGATAGCCAGGGTGTCACTTGAGCGGCTTATAGCCGACGGTCGCATACATCCGGCACGCATAGAAGAAGTGGTGCAGAAGGTTACCCGTGAGATTTCCCAGAAGATCTACGAAGAAGGCGAGAAGGTAGTTTTTGACCTGGGCCTTCACAACATGAACCCCGAGCTTATACGCGCCTTGGGACGCCTGCACTACCGGACCAGCTATGGCCAGAACGTGCTGACCCATTCCAAGGAAGTCGCGGTCATAGCCGGCATGCTGGCAGCTGAAATAGGTGCCAATCGGGAGATTGCCAAGCGTGGAGCCCTGCTCCATGACATAGGCAAGGGAGTGGAGTCGGATTCAGACCAGAATCACGCCGAAATCGGCATGGAGCTGGCCCGTAAACTCGGCGAGGATCCACGGGTCATCAACGCCATCGGATCCCACCATGCGGATATCGAGCCTTCCTGCATAGAGAGCGTACTTTGCCAGATTGCAGACGCCATCTCCGCCGCAAGGCCTGGTGCACGGCGGGAGACTCTGGATAATTACGTAAAGCGGCTGGAGAATCTGGAAAGCATAGCCGAGGGCTTCTCCGGGGTGGATAAGGCCTTTGCCATCCAGGCGGGCAGGGAGCTTCGCATACTCGTGAATACCGAGAAGGTAAGCGACGATGATGCCAGGGACCTGTGCAAGCTGATAGCCAAGAAGATAGAGACCGACATGCGCTATCCGGGCAGGATAAAGGTCACCATAATCCGTGAAACACGTATCGTGGAATATGCCCGTTAGGGTTTGAACAGATTGTTTCAATAAAGTTAACCCGCGAGGCCGCCCGATCAGGGCGGCCTCGCTTTGAAAGGTGCCATGCGTGTCTGATGTCCTGAAAGTATTGATGCTCGGCGATGTCATAGGTGATTCAGGACTGGCGGCGCTGAAGAAAAGGCTGCCAGCTCTGGTTGCCGAAACCGGTGCCTCGCTGGTGATTGCCAATGGAGAGAATGCAGCAGACGGATTCGGCCTGACCCGTGAGACAGCGGATGCCATGTTTTCAGCAGGAGTGGACTGCATCACCGGCGGAAACCATGTATGGGAAAAAAAGGGTTCAACCGAGCTACTGGATGGCGACAGCCGCATCCTGAGGCCTCTGAACTATCCCCGCGGAGCACCAGGCCGTGGCTTGTTCAAGTTGGAGAGGGATGGGGTGACCTGGCATGTTTTCAACGTGCAGGGCAGGGAAGGCATGACTCCCATTGATTCACCTTTTGCAGGCATGGATGAAGCCCTCGGAGAGCTGGCCCCGGGGACCATGGTCATTGTTGATTTCCATGCTGAAGCCTTCCAGGAAAAGGAAGCCCTGGCGCTGTATCTGGACGGCAGGGTTTCAGCGGTAGCCGGGACCCATACCCATATACAGACCGCCGACGAGAGGATCCTGCCGAAGGGCACCGGTTATATCGGGGATCTGGGCATGTGCGGTCCGGTGGATTCCATAATTGGCGTAAGGATCGAAGAATGCATCCGCAGGAATGTCACCCAGATGCCTATCAAAATGGAAGTAGCCGACGGACCGTCCATGATAAACGGTGCGGTATTTACCCTGGACAGCAGTGGAATCTGTACTGGTATCCAGCGCATCCGGCTGGATGCGGATTGAGTTCTGGCATTTGGCCATGGACGGGCCTATACTGTCTCCATGGCGGATAAAAGAGTTCCTTCCCGGTTGCAACTTGCAGGGCGCATCAACCTTATCGTTATTTCTACCCTGGTTACCGGGCTGGGCATTGTTGCCTTTTTCTTTGCGTTCAGCCTGATATCCGCCAGGGACAGCCTGACCAACGACAACCTGGCCCGGGAGGCTGACATACTGTATACGTCAATAGAAAATTTCATGATGCCAGGAGAGGCACCCATCGCCGTGCGTTTCTTTGACGACGTGCAATCCATAGATTCCAGTTACACTATTGCCCTGTTCCGACGGGACGGGATAACCGCCTTCGCGGATAACCAGACCATAGAGACCGTAAACCGCAATCTTGGTTTGACGCGTTTCCAGACTCGACCATCCGAAGCGG
>MIBM01000152.1:14607-15243 GCA_001830645.1 Spirochaetes bacterium RIFOXYC1_FULL_54_7 | reverse complement strand
CCGAAGAAGATGGCAGGGTACTCAGCCGGGTGTATCGTCCGCTTATAAATCTGCCTAAATGCACTACCTGCCATGGGGGTGACCATACCATCCGGGGGGTCATAGACGTACGCACAGACATTACCCAGCTCGTGGCCGCCCAGAACCTGACTATTGGAGCCTCTGTGGGCGGTTTTGTGCTGATGGTCTCCCTTCTGGCCATGGTGATAGGCCGTTTCATGCGCAGCGTGGTGGTCAGCCCGGTGCAGGCAATTGGTCTGGTGTGTGCCAATGTAACCGCAGGTGACTTTTCAGGCCGGGTAGAGCTTGCAAGCGGGGATGAGATAGGTTTGCTGGCCAGTACGGTAAACGAGATGGTCCAGGGGCTGCACGAGCGCTACGAACTGACAAAGTATGTCTCAGCCGGGACCATATCTTCGATCGGAAAAGGCCGGGAGACCGACCGTGTTGACAGAACACTCCTGTTTACCGATGTAAGGGGATTCACCTCCTATACCGAGAAACATGGAGCCGAGGCTGTGGTCAATGTCCTGAACCTTCTGCTTGAGAGCCAGTCCAGGATCATTGCAGCTTTGGGCGGAGATATAGACAAGTTTGTTGGCGACGAGATTGTGGCTGTTTTCTCCGGCGACAAGG
>MIBM01000152.1:8206-14571 GCA_001830645.1 Spirochaetes bacterium RIFOXYC1_FULL_54_7 | reverse complement strand
AGCGGATGGTTCTGGCCAGGGCAGCAGAGTTTGACGGGTTGGCTGTAGGTATCGGGGTGGCGACTGGAATGGTAATCCATGGCATGGTGGGCTCCAGTCAGCGGGCAGACTTCACCGTGATAGGAGATCCGGTGAACATTGCAGCCAGGCTGTGCGGTATGGCAAAACGCGGGCAGAGCCTGGTCTGCGACTGCACCTTCGGTCGCATGGCTGATTCCGGCACAGTGGTACTGAAGGCAAGTTCGGCGGCAGGAGCAGCTATGGCCGAAGGGATGGCCCACAGGAGCCCGGAACCTGCCGCTTCGGTTGGGTTTACCTTTGTAGGACCTTACAAGGCCACGCTGAAAGGCAAACTTGAATCCCAGCGCGTATTTCTGCTGACTGGAATACCTGACTCAATGATGGGGGCTGGCGATGGTGAGGTGTGAACGAATGATCTCCAGTTCAACTGGGCTTGTGAAGGCTGGTCCTGCCATGATCCTCCTTTCTGTAATCTTACTTCCCTTGGCCCTGCTGGCAGCCTGCACCGCCAAACCCGAAAACCTGGCATTGATACCTGATGATTACAATACCTGGGGCCGGACTACTGAATTACGGCTCGATTACCCCATACCTGGTCATGAAGACAATTTCAGGATCATCTACATGAACGGCCTGGGCTTTGGCTTTTCAAGAGCAACAGAAGGCCACGAGGGGCGGGTGGTCTTTCCTGAAGGTACAGTGATTGCCAAGGAAGTGTATGAAGGTTCATCACCGGAACCAGGTTCCACCCCGATGATGGTCACGGCTATGGTCAAGGCCTCGGATAATCCGGTTGCCAGGGGTGGTTGGGTCTGGGTGACCAAGGATCTGGCCATGGGAAAAGAGATGGTAATCACCGGGGATTTCTGTTTTTCCTGCCACACCAATGCCAACGAGGCCCATCCGTATGGTAATAAAAATCCGGATGAGCTTTTTCATGATTATGTCTTCTTCATTCCCGGGAATACTCCTGAAATCCAGTAAGTGCCCTGCTTCGTGGCTTTTGCCTTGAAGTGCAGGTGGTAGCTGGTATAGAGTGGCGTCCATGCGCAACAAGAATTCCTTCATCTCCTGGGCTGATCTCATACCTGAAAGCTACCGGGTGTTTGCCGCTGGCTACAGCAGGGGTATGCTTTCCAAGGATATACTGGCAGGGCTCACCGTAGGTGTGATAGCACTGCCACTTGCGGTGGCCTTTGCCATTGGTGCTGGAGCCACACCAGCCCAGGGCCTCTGGACGGCAATCCTTGCCGGTTTTGTGATTGCCGTCCTTGGCGGGAGCCGCTACCAGGTTTCGGGACCGACCGGTGCCTTCGTAGTGGTGATAGCCGGGGTGATAAGCGCCCATGGTATGGATGGACTGTTTACTACCACCCTTGTTGCCGGGATATTACTGCTTCTTCTGGGTATTTCGGGCCTCGGCAAGCTTATCAAATTCATTCCATATCCAGTAATAACCGGGTTTACCACCGGTATTGGTCTCATCATAGCCGGCGGGCAGCTCAAGGATTTTCTGGGCTTGTCGATTCCCGACTATCCAGTAGAGTTCTTTCCCAGGCTGGCAGCGGTGGCCGGTGCTTTGGGAAGCTTCGGCCCGGCTGCCTTCATACTGGGTCTGGGTACAATCCTGACAATAGTGGCAATCCGGCGTTTCGTTCCACGGTTGCCGGCATCGATAGTAGCCGTAGCTTTGACCGCCCTTGCCGCTTTTTTGCTGGACCTTCCTGTAGAGACCATAGGTTCACGCTTTGGAGCCATTCCAAGGGGGCTGCCACACCTGGCCCTGCCGGATCTGAGTCTGGCAACCATACAGGCAGTTTTTCCGTCTGCCATAACCATAGCCATGCTGGGTGCAATAGAATCCTTGCTTTCCGCCGTTGTGGCAGACGGCATGACCGGTGATAAGCACTCCGCCAATAGTGAACTGGCTGCCCAGGGCATTGGCAACATCCTTTCATCCTTTATCGGCGGCATACCTGCAACAGGTGCCATAGCCCGAACAGCGGCTAATATCAAGAATGGCGCAAAATCACCCATCTCTGCCATGGTCCATGCCCTGGTCCTGCTGGCCTTCACGATGCTGTTCGGAGCTGCTGCATCAGCCATTCCCCTGGCCACCCTTGCGGGGGTGCTACTGGTGGTTGCCTGGGATATGAGCGACCTGGAGCGTTTCTGGTCCATGCGCCTGGCTCCCAGGAGTGATGTACTGGTGTTGCTGGTTACTTTCGGTCTTACGGTCCTTATCGATCTGAGCGTAGCAGTACAGGTAGGTATCATCATGGCCATGCTGTTGTTCATGAGGCGGGTTGCCCAGACAGCAACAGTTGGTCCAGTTCTGGATTTTATGGATGCCGATATAGGTCTGCGGGTGTCTGAACCGGGTATGGCTATCCCCCATGGCGTTGAGATCTACGAAATTGACGGTCCGTTTTTCTTCGGAACCGCTGATCTGTTCCAGGATGTACTGGCACGCATAGAATCCCCGCCTCGTGCCTTTATACTACGTATGAGAAGGGTTCCAGCCATCGATGCCACGGCCATGAATGCCCTTGAGACCTTCAGGAAGCGCTTTGAGAAAATGGGAACCCATCTGGTCTTGTCCGGTGTGGGCGAGCAGCCACGGAAGGCTCTGGATTCCATAGGCTTCACCGATAGGATCGGCAAGGATAACATCTGTGCAACCATTGATGATGCCCTTGTACGGGTAGGTGAAGTGCTGGCCAGGATAGACCGCGAAGGTGGTTCCCGTGCCCATGTCCATATTCCTG
Organism: Spirochaetes bacterium RIFOXYC1_FULL_54_7; assembly: GCA_001830645.1. Classification (GTDB taxonomy): domain Bacteria; phylum Spirochaetota; class Spirochaetia; order Treponematales; family UBA12059; genus MIBM01. The sequence continues at coordinate 11,782 of MIBM01000152.1, read as the reverse complement.
GCCTTGGCCATGGACATAAAAAGAATGGCAAGTGAGCATGGTCAAGGATTCCGGTAAAGGAACCGTAGTAACCATCCCGGCACAGCAGCCCGTCCGCGGTTATTTCTTTGCCATACTGGCTACAGCCCTCTGGTCGGGAAACTTGCTTGTAGCAAGGACCTTCAAAGCCAGCATTCCCCCTGTTTCACTCGGATTCATGCGCTGGATGGTGGCCTTCCTTGTTTTTACTCCTTTTGCCTTGAAAGGAGCCATGCGCGAATGGCAAGCCTTGAAGCGGCACTGGGCCTATGTGGTCATAACTGGTTTTCTTGGTGTTTCACTCTTCAATACCCTTGTCTATTATGCTGGGCGCACGACCATAGCGCTCAAGATGTCGCTTATTTCCATAACCTTTCCGGTAATGATCATTGTCATTTCCCGCTTCCTGTTTGGCGAGAAGATAAGCCTGCGGCGTGCCTTGGGCATGGTGGTGGTTGTATCCGGTCTGGTGCTGCTCACAACCGGCGGCAGGTTCTCCAACCTTGCAGACCTGGCCTTTGCTCCAGGTGATCTGTTCATGCTGGTTGCAGCCACTGTTTTTGCCATCTACAGCATCCTGGTCAGGAACCGGCCAAAAGAGATCAGTGTACAGACTTTCCAGTATGCCACCTTCGGAGTAGGTGTAGTCTTCCTTGGCTTGGCCTTTGTGCCGGAAAGGGCTCTGTCTCCAACCCTGGTACTCGGGCCTGGTGCAATTGCAGCCATCGTTTACGTTGGCATCTTCTCCTCCCTGGTCGCCTTTGTTTCCTGGAACAAGGCAATCGAACTGATAGGGGCCAGCAGGGCAGGTATTGTGTATTATTCCCAGCCGGTATTTGCAGGTGTCCTTGCCTACCTGTTCCTGGGGGAGGCTGTCGGGCTGACCCAGGCTGTTGCGGCCTGCCTCATTTTGGTTGGTATCGTGGCAGCCAGCTCAAGTAGTTGAGTCTCTGCAAATCAAAACATGCGTAGCGCTGTGATTTCCTGGCAGTGGCAACAATGCCGGAATTTTTATTATGGAGGAACTATATGGTTCTAAGAAACAAGGAAGTAAAGGCCAAAGACCTGTTTACTGGTGCTACCCGCAAGGTTCTGGCCCGGGGCGGCGGTTTGATGGCGGTTGAAGTACGGTTTGCCGCCGGGTGCCAGGTGCCGGCCCATGCCCACCTGCACGAGCAGGTGAGCTATGTTGTTTCCGGTAAAATAGAGCTGTCCATGGGTGGCAAGAAAGAAGTTCTAGGCCCTGGCGACAGTTTTTACGCCGCGCCGGACGAACCGCACGGTGTCAACTTCCTGGAAGACAGCATCGTCGTGGATACCTTTACACCCCAGCGCGAGGATTTCCTGTAAGCGGGGATGTAGACTGCGGCTTGTCTGCCAAGCCTGGACCCAGGTACTCCGGACCCACATGCAGGCTGGACTCAGGCACCCCGGGGCTAAATCTTGTTGCGGCAGGCAGCGGCCAGTTCAACTGCCATCATGCAGGCAGCAGCGATATCGGTGAAGCGTCCCTGCTTTATGGATTCTTCCTTGACCATCCAGCTGCCACCGCAGGCAACGACATTGGGCAGACGCAGGTAGTCGGCCAGATTGCCGGAATCTATACCGCCAGTGGGTACAAACTGCACCTCGGTATAGGGACCGTAGAGGGCCTTGAGCATCCTGGTGCCACCGGAAACCTCGGCAGGGAAAAATTTCAGCAGCTGAAGCCCACGTTCCAGGCCCATCTCTACCTGGGTAGGCGAATTGATTCCTGGAATGACGGGGATACCCTTGCCAATGAAATACTCAACGATGCGTGGATTGAAGCCGGGGGTAACAGCGAAATGTGCTCCCGCTTCTACAGCCGCTTCTGCCTGGGCCAGAGTCAGTACAGTGCCAGCCCCAACCAACAGGTCGGGGAGTTCTTTCCTGAGCCGCTTGATTGACTCGGCCGCGGAAGCTGTCCTGAACGTTACTTCGGCAACAGGCAGCTTGCCATCGATCAAGGCTCTGCCGAGTTGTACCGCCGTTTCCGGGTTTTCCAGTTTTATGACTGGTATTATGCCAAGTCGGCCGAGGGTCTGGAAAATATCGTTCATGATGTTCCTCCGTCAGCTTGGATACTACCTTCGTGCTTGTCTGACGTCAATGTCGTGGAAGGTGGCAGGCCCGATGCGTACTCTGGATAAATGAATCCTGTGTTTGACAAAACCCCGGAAATCCGGGGATACTGGGGCTGGAGACAAGCATGAAACTACTTGTATTCGTACTGAACAAAGAAGAGTTCCTCGAGGAGGTACTTGAGGCCTATGTAGAAGCTGGTGTAGCCGGGGCTACCATCCTGGATTCCGAGGGTATGGGCCGCTTTCTGGCCTATGAGGTGCCTCTCTTTGCCGGATTCAAGGAATTCATGAAGGGCAACAAGCCATACAACAAGACGATTCTAGCGGTCATACGCAACGACCAGGTTGTGGAGACCCTGAAGCGTCTGGTTGACGAGGTGGTAGGCGGCCTGGACAATCCGGGAACCGGCATCATGTTTACTGTACCTGTGGACTGGACCTCCGGGTTGGTTCGAGAGGAAGAGGAGGTATAACCATGATCAGCTTGCGTTCCATTCTCGATCCTGCCTGTGTCGTCGTGGATCTGGATCTCCGCAGCAAGGAAGAGATCATAAAAGCCTTGGTGGATCTATTGTCAGCCGGGGGGGACGTTACCAACCGTGACGGCTTGCTGCATGATGTAATGGCCAGGGAAGCCCTGGCGCCTACAGGCCTGGGAATGTCATGTGCCATACCCCACGCTCATTCGGCCTCTGTGCTTTGTACTGCAGTTGCGGCCGCCAGGCTGAAATTTCCGGTCGACTTCGGAGCACCGGACGGGACGCCCGCCACCCTGGTCTTCCTGATGGTCGGCCCAAAGGATGCGGCGGGGATGCACCTGAAGCTCCTGTCCAAGTTTGCCCGTTTCCTGCACGATGATGCCTTCAGGGATGCGGTCATGACTACCGCTGATGCGTCTTCATTTGCCGAACTTATTTACACCAGGGATACATGATTTGAATCCTGCCCGGATCTGGCGCCTTGTCCGGTTTGCCATCACAGCGGCAGCTCTGTATGCGGTCTGGTTGTTGTTTACCGCCAATCTTGAGGCATATTCGCTGGTTGCCGGTGCTGTCGGTTCCATCGTCATTTCTGCCCTGACCCATGACGTGTTCATTGCCAGGCACGAAGCCTCGCTCAGGTCCTTCATGCCCAGGCCCCTCCACGTGATCCCGTTCATGGTGTACCTGATCTGGTCCATGTATGTCTCCAGTGTAGGAGTGCTGAAGGCCGTAATAACCGGAGTAGCCACTCCGAGGGTTGTACACTTCAGAACCAGGCTGAAATCTGACCTGGCCCGCATGGTCATAGCCAATTCCATCACCTTTACTCCTGGAACCATCAGTCTTGACCTGAATGACGATCATCTGACCGTACACTGGTTCCTGGCCACAACCTTGCACTCCAGGGCGGCAGGCGAACAGGTCAAGGGTCGTTTCGAGGAAAAACTTCAGAAGGTGTGGATGTGAGGGAC
>MIBM01000152.1:7883-8178 GCA_001830645.1 Spirochaetes bacterium RIFOXYC1_FULL_54_7 | reverse complement strand
TCCTTGCTTGTGCCCTGGCCTGCCTGCCCCGGCTCTTCCTGGGGCCAAAGGCGGCTGACAGGCTTGTAGCCCTGAACGTGATGGCAGCCTTGGTATTGGCCTTGCTGGTTGTGCGTGGTGTGAGCGAAGGCAGGGCCATCTACCTCGATGTAGCCCTGGTATATGACATCTTCGGTTTCCTGGGACTCCTGGCGGTAGCCCGGTTCCTCAAGGACCGCAGCATGGGAGGGGAGTGAACATGGCAGCCATGATCCAGGACATCATTGCCTTGATAGCCTTCGGGGCAGCCTTTGTC
>MIBM01000152.1:6310-7859 GCA_001830645.1 Spirochaetes bacterium RIFOXYC1_FULL_54_7 | reverse complement strand
CCGCGGTATTTTCCATCTTCATCGGAACCCTGGTCCTGGCCCCAAACTGGGCCATAGCATCCAGGCTTCTGGTGATCATCCTGTTCTTCCTTGTTTCTGGCCCTACGGGAAGCCACATAGTGGCACGCTTTGCCTGGAATGCGGGCCTTGACCCCTGGAAGCCGATGAACAGGATCAAGCCACGATGGCGTTTCAGGAAGAAACTCAATGGAGACGGTCCATGATCGAGCTCATCCTTCTTACCCTTGTGGTACTTTGTCTTTTTGCCCTTGAGTCCAGGGATCTGCTGACAGGCACGATAGTGCTGTCCGTTGTCAGCCTCCTTTCTGCCCTGCTGTTATATCTGCTTCACGCTCCGGACGTAGCCATAACCGAGGCTGCGGTCGGGGCTGGAGTATCTACAGTCATCTTCGTCTGGGCAATCAAGGCCACAGACCGCAAGGATGCCACTTGAATCCGCTCAGGACTTCAACACAGCCAAGACCTGCGAAGCAGCTTGTACCCCAGCGAATCAGTGTGGTCTTGCCGGCTGTTTTGTCTGCAGTGGTCGTGCTTGGAGCTGCTGTTTTTACCCTTCTGCCCCTGGTTCGTCTGGGCACTGCCTGGCCTGTGGCGCTGCGCGATCATCTTGAACAGCGCGGTGTCCAGGAATCCGGGGCCTGCAACCTGGTAAGTGCCATCTACCTCGGCTACCGGGCCTTTGATACCCTGGGGGAGACCATCGTGCTCCTGGTGGCTGTCAGTGGTACCATAGGCATGATAGCCGGAGCCGGTGGAGTGCCACGCCTGGAGCGTTCAAAGGGACACCGGACAGAACTCATAGATGTGGTTACTGGTAAACTGGGCCCAGTGGTCCTTATTTTTGGCCTGTATGTAATGATGTTTGGTCATATGTCTCCCGGTGGAGGATTCCAGGGTGGCGTCGTGGTGGCCTCGGGCATCGTGTTCCTGGCCCTTGGCAGCAGGGCAGGGGGACGCTCAAGGATAACCGAACCCGGGAACCTGGCCCGCATAGAAGCGCTTGGCTTCCTGTTCCTTGTCATAGCCTCCCTGGTTGGCTCCTTCACCGGCGCCGGCTATTTTGGAAATCCCCTGGCAAGGGCTGGAATATCGCCTGTGGTATATATCATAGCCCTTAATGCTGTGATTGGCCTTAAAGTAGGCGCAGGCATAAGCCTCATGTGCGTTGCCATGCTTGGGGAGGCGGAATCATGAGCGCCAGAATACTCGTGGGCCTGCTGTTCCTTGTTGGCCTCTGGGGGCTCGTGTCCAAACGCCATCTGATCAAGAAGATTTTTGGCCTGTCCATTTTAAATGCCGCGGTAGTTATCCTGTTCGTGGTTGAAGGCGCTGGTGCTGGCGACAATGCCCCCATCATGGAAAGCGGCGTGGTGAATATCGTCGATCCCATACCCCAGGCCCTTATGCTGACCGCAATTGTGATAGGCGTCTGTGTAACCGCCCTGGCCCTGGCAATGGCCTTCAGTTTGTACAAGGCTACTGGAAGTTTTGACATAGACGAGATCCGGAGGCGTATTGCCGATGCCCA
>MIBM01000152.1:4729-6304 GCA_001830645.1 Spirochaetes bacterium RIFOXYC1_FULL_54_7 | reverse complement strand
ATATAGCCCTCCTGCCAGTTGTCCTGCCCCTGCTTGGCGCAGCTTTGGTCTTATGCGCCAAGGCCTTCTTCCATGGACCGGCGGGTAAGCCCCTGGAATATGCTGGCGCGTTCATAGGCCTGTTCCTGCCTTGGGCAGCCCTGGCCTGGCTCCTGCCCGGTGTCCTGGCAGGAGAAACCTATGGTGCCGTCATCGGAGGCTGGCCAGGGGCTCTGGGCATAGTCTACCGCTTTGATGGGCTGGCCTGGCTGGTCGACGCCCTTGGCTTCAGTGTGGCTGGAGCGGCCTGGATCTATTCACTCGGGGCGGGACCGCGGGGGCCGGCTTTTACCGCTATTTTCCTTATCCAGACCTCAGCCCTGGCAGCAACCATAGCCACCGTGGACCTGTTCAACCTCTTCGTCTGCCTTGAAGTACTGGGAATGGCCTCCTACGTGCTGGTTGTGTCCTCTGAAAAGCCGGGAGCCTATCTGGCTTCCTTTTCCTACCTGATGGTAAGCGCTGCTGCTATGGTTTTCTTTCTGCTGGGCCTGTACGGATACTACCGCTTGACCGGCTCCCTTTCATATGATGGCATCAGTACTTCCCTGGCACTTATACCGGATGGAGGCGGGACGGTAGCGGCCAATTCCCTGGCCTGCATAGCCTCCGCGGTGGCCTTGCGGGTAGCCGTAATGCCCCTGTACGGATGGCTGCCCGACGCCCATGCCATGGCACCCCATGCAATATCGGCCGTGTTGTCCGGCGTCCTTATCAAGACCCCCCTGTTTGCTCTCAGCCGCATACTCCTGACCCTGCCTGGGGGCGGGGCTACCGGGCAGATCATGGGCTATGCTGGGGGCTTTACCGCTTTAGCGGCGGTACTCATAGCCCTTTCCCAGAAAGACTGCAAGCGCTTGCTGGCTTATCATTCCATAAGCCAGATAGGCTATATCGTAGCGGCCTGGGGGGCGGGCATTGCTGCTTTGGCTGCCGGGGATCATGCGGCTGGCACTGCCCTTGGTACCGCAGCCTTCCTGCATGCCCTGTACCACGCCCTGTTCAAAGGTCTGCTCTTTCTGTCCGTAGGAACTGCCAGCGATGCTGCGGGGATACGCGATGTGTATGTCCTGAGGAACGCCAACAAAGCACTTAGGCAGGCCGGTGAACGCTTCCCCCTTACCCTCTTGTCCTTTGCCGTAGGGGCCATGTCGATCACTGCCCTGCCTCCCTTCAATGGATATGCCAGCAAGGCAGCCCTATCCTACGTCCTCAAAGGACGCTGGGAATACCTATTGTTGTACGCCGCCGGCATAGGCACCATGGCCAGTTTCATAAAACTGTCCCGTATATTCTGGCCAACCCAGCCTGACATCCATGGAGAATCGGAAGCCCTGGGAGAAGCGGGAGCTCTTGGAGGGCAACCGCCTGACTTCAAGCCCGGTTACCGCATTACCTTGCCTGTGCTGGCGGCCCAGGGCTTCCTCGCTGCCCTGTGTGTGGCCACCGGCCTGTTCGCACCCGCCTTCTCAGCCTTTGCCAGAACCCTGATTTCCGGCATGCCATCTGCCTCCCTGCCTGCGGTACTCTATGATC
>MIBM01000152.1:0-4666 GCA_001830645.1 Spirochaetes bacterium RIFOXYC1_FULL_54_7 | reverse complement strand
ACACCTCCCCGGGCAAGCGAATCGCCGAAGCCATCCGCAACCGGCCCCGGGGCTTCCACGGCCTCTTTGTCTCCTTTGCCCTGGGCCTTGCCGCCCTGAGCCTCTGGCTACGCTGCCAGCTTTGAGTCCCCGGAGAGCCTCTGTGCCACGCAGGAAGCCCGTTGTACCCTGCAGGATCACTTGACACGCCCGCCCCGGCTTTGCTATAAATTCACCGACCAGAAACGGTCAGATCTACCTGCGGCGATGGTGAAATTGGTAGACACGCTAGCTTGAGGTGCTAGTGCCCTAACCGGCTTGGAGGTTCAAGTCCTCTTCGCCGCACAAAAACAAGAAACCCGACCGGAAGGTCGGGCTTCTTGTTTTTGGACCAGCGGCGAAGAGGACTTGAACCGAAGGAGCGCCGCGAGCTAGCGAGCGCGAGGCGCAGGACGCGCCGAGAGCGACTGAGGCGGGCTGGAGTCCCGAGACACGACGTCGAGGGACGGAAGCCAAGTCCTCTTCGCCGCAAAACAGAAAACCCCGACCTATTGGTCGGGGTTTTCTGTTTATAAGCGGCGAAGAGGACTTGAACCGAGGGAGCGCCGCGAGCTAGCGAGCGCGAGGCGCAGGAGCAGACGAGGATAAGCTGGGCTTCCGTTTCAGGCGCTCTGAAGGATCTGGTCGGTGTGGAAGATCCGGATCGGCGACCAGCCATGGCCTGCTTCAAGACCCGGAAGGGACGAGGCTACCTGAAGTATGACAATGCCTCTCATGGCAGTCCCCACAAGGCTAACAGCCCGGAGTACTGGACCCTCCGCAAGGAGTTCGCTGCCAGGTATGGAGCGAAGTTTGTCAATGTGGATGGTACCTTGCCGCAGGATGCAGAAGCTGCGAAAAATGAGTTCAGGTCAAACCTGAAAGCGGTAGCCGAAATACTGAGGAAGGACACGGCTTTATGCACCTATTTGGCGGACCGCCTTGTTGCCCTGGGAGACTCGGTTCCCGAAAAAATAAATGGCTACAAACTGGGTGTGAAAGGGAATCCCTACAGAGATACTAAGCTATGGGATTATAACTTGTATCCGGCAGATCTATGGGCCAAGCCTGGCTATGGCTGGTACGAACGGGTTGGCAATGCCGACGGGGTTATGGCTCCTTCGGAAATAACCGAGTTCACCAATGCCGGCATGCTTGCCGGTGTCGCATCCCTCAACCTTTCACGAAAGTCGAAGACCGAGTTCGATGGCTTCTTCGGCACTGTCTCCACCTATGCGTCCTTCTCCTACCTGAAATATGGCCCGCTCCGCTTGTTCAGCCAGCTTGCGCAGGACTCGGAACACAAGGTAGGTAAATTCCTCTGGGTCAGTGAGCGTACGGGGCCGGAGACTGCCGACGACAGCCGGACCCACTTCGGAATATTCTCACCAGGTGTGACGCAACTCTTTCCCCGATTATAAATCTGTATCCCTGGGAATACAACGAAGTCCCGGTGCTCCTGGCTGCGGCCTTTTCCCTTGATGTGCCCATCATTGTCTTGCATGTGACCCGTCCGGAGATCCAGGTACCGGATCGTCCTGCGGTCGGTATCCCGTCACATTTCGAAGCGGCCGGGGGCGCATATATCCTGTGTGAGTATGAGAAGGGAAAGCCGAAGGGTGGCACCATCTAGGTCCAGGGAACAAGCGCGGTTGCCAGCGTTGTACAGCTATTGCCGGTGCTGAAGGAAAAAAACCTGAACGTGAGGCTTGTCTGTGTTACCAGTTATGAACTCTTCGCACTTCAGAATGCAGCATACCTCGAATCCATAGTGGGACCTGCCGACCGCGCTGATTCCACCTTCATTACCACCCATGCGCGCCGCCTCATGGGCGAATGGGTCTTCAATAGTGATGCCGAGAAATACGCGCTTTCATCCGATTGGGATGACCGGTGGCGTTCTGGTGGAGCGCTGGATGAAGTGCTGGACGAGGCCCACATGACTCCTGAGTGGATCCTCAAAGGCGTCCAGCGGTTTGTAGGCGAGCGCGACCAAAGACTGGCTGATTTAATACATGATATTGATATAGCATTGCAGTAAGATCGTTATATGTCTTCGGGGGCCACCCCGGGCCTGCGCTGTGCAAGCCCGGGGTCGGGCTCTTGCTGCAAGTCCTCGTTGATCAAGCCTTCATCCCACCGTGGCCCCCTCGAATACCGAACCAAAGGCCAGGTCAGCCACAAGCCAGCCAAGAAAGGCATATAGCTCCCGGTACGCCTCCCTATACTTGAAGTCCTGGATTTCGGCATAAAGCCTGGTGGTTGATTCAAGGATGAAGCGCCGCGGTTCATAGTGATAGGCGACGATATTGTACATGATCAACTTGACCGACTCGTAGATGTCCCGGTCTTCAACCCTTAGGCGGCAGAGAGCCTTTTCGACGGCGAATATGTCCCGGACCTGATTTATGCCAAGGGTTCCGAGCATGCGGTTGAAGCGGACAAGGCGTGCTCGGTGCAGCTTGGTCCGTCTGGTCCTTCCATCGTTCAGGAAGAAACCCGTAGCCTCTATCTCGATGAGAAGCTCTATGACTTCACGTCGATTGTATATCCGGCGGGTGTCAACCCGAAGTGGCTGCATATCCATGCCTTCCCTGGTCATCCTGGCCGCACAGGCATCAAACTCATCTTTCAGCCGGACAAAGCGCTCATCTGCAATGCCGCTACCCAGGATGTCTGGATGTATGCGCTTGGCAAGAAGCCTGTAAATCTGCTTGAGTTCCTCCATGGTGCGGATGCGGCCTTGTTCGTACATGCTTTCAAGAGAACTCATTGGTTGTCCATGATTATACGGGATGCAGGTATCGGTTTCCAGATCTGCCCGGGACCGGAGACAGCCGGTCCCGGAGCGAATCAGGGGCTCACCGTTTCAGGATACTCACAGCCTGGGTATATCTGGCTCCAGGCACCACTGGCCTGCTGGACCATCCAGCCAGTAACCTCATGGTAGATCCCTGACTCGGCCAGCACCAAAGCGCACAGCCCGGCAACATATGTGTTTCGGGTATCGATATCCGTGAATATCCCGCCACTGATCAGGGCAGGTGGGCCTTTCAGGATACCCCAGATCATGTTTATGGTGGCCCGGGCACCATACCGGACGGGAGCGCCTTCCGTCACGTCTTGTTTGATCCGGGCATACATCGCCAGTGCTTCATCGTAGAGTGCAGGAACATCCGCGCCGGTAACGCCCGTCTGGTGCCAGGTCGCCTCCAGGCTACCCTGCATCGCGTCCCGGACAATCCAATCGTCCACATTGGTAAAATTGCCATCCGGATCCAGGACCTGGTCAAAGCTGAGCCGGGCCAGGTCCTGCCAGCCACCGTCGGTCAGATCTTGCCTACCGCCCTGCACCAGGCGCAAGCCGCAGTCCAGATAGCCCCGTCCCATGGCATTGTTGGCCCAGGCGCCGAAGCGTGCAGGTGTCTTGTGGTACGTGATGTCGGCGATAATGGTTGCGTACCAGTCCTCGGCGGTGGCAAAGTGGGCCAGGAGATCGACAAAATCCTGGTTATCAATGCTGTTCCGGGCTAAAGTCAGGTAGGTCTCCAGGATTGACTGGTATGCGTCGTGAAGAGTCCAATTGTCCGCAGCCCCCGAGTCCACCAAAGCTGTAAAGGCTGCCAGCTCATTCGTCAAGGCTTGGATTCTTCCTTCCTCAGTCAGCGAATCTTCTGCCTCGGCGTAGTGGCGCTGCATCTGGATCAGCCTGGCCTGGGCCAGGAGTGCGCTGCCGTAGGGCGATGGGTTCTCCAGCACATCCCGGATATCCGCCAGCTCATCCACTGCAGCCAGGGCCTCAGTGATTCTGTCTGGTATGTCATAGGCCGATCCCGTCCAGCCATCCAGGTTGACCATGGTCCAGATCATGCTTATGTGGCTCCAATTCCGGTTTACAAGAGCCCAGGCTATGAGATCCTTGTTTTCAACGCTGTCCAGCATCCCGGCAAGCTCGTCAAAACGGTCAATTGCCTCCTGGTACAGGGCGATCTTCCCAGTCGAGTCCAGTGAGCGATCGGCCTCCATAGAATAGGTATCTGCAAGGTCCTTGAGTACCTCAACCCCGCGTTCGCTCCAATACCCTTCCGCTGCCATCAATGTGAGAAGAGCTTTAAGGTTGGCCCGAGAGGTCGCAAACTCGCCGATACGGTACTGTATTTGCGGGATACCCCGGAAGGCTTCGAAGAAATACCATTCATCCTCGGCAAGCTCCGGGAAATTCTCCCAGCTCAGCTCACCGAACAGGTCCAATGCCAACTGGAACCTGGGGGCGGTGACCGATGCATCGGCTCCGTTGTCCTGCAGGGTCCAGGCCATGTCGCGGACCAGTGTGGCCTCGTCGTGGTATGAGAGGGCGGCCCAGACATCGTTGTCCTGGGTGCTGGACGCCAGCCCGCGCAGGGTCCTAGCGGCCTGGAAGGCCGGCTGGGCAAAGCCTGTATAAAGGCTGTCGGCAGCACCGAGATTCGTAGCACCTCCGGCTTCCACCAGGCTTCGAATTTCCTCTCCGTAGGCATTGGCCTTGTTCTGAAAGGCTTCCGCCAGCATCGGCAGGTCGCGATCCTCCTCCGCCAGAGCATTCTGGGCGTCGATGAAGCTGTCATAGTAGGGCAGGGCCCGGGCCAGATCCCCAAGTGCTGCGAAGGCG
>MIBM01000151.1:5273-9670 GCA_001830645.1 Spirochaetes bacterium RIFOXYC1_FULL_54_7 | reverse complement strand
ATCGTAATCTTCTTCAGGACAGACCCCAAGACCTACAAACTACATGAAATTCACCAGGAGAAGATAACCCTGGCCAACGGAAAGGCTCATGGCCTGCCGGCCTTCCGTTTTGATGAACCGGGCAAATATCGTCTGATAGTGAAAGATAACTGGGGGACCCAGTTGCTGGAGCGGACCTTTACCGTCAACTGAAGGATTCGCTTACTTCTTGCCCAGCTGTCCCAAAGCCTTGCCAAGACGCTCAATACCGCGTTTGCATTCTTCAAGCGAGCAGGAGTAGGCCAGTCTCAGGTAACCTTCACCGGCGGCACCGAACACACTTCCGGCCACGGCAGCGATGTGGTGCTCGTTCAGAAGGTAGTCTGCAACCTCGGCGGATGTCTTGCCGAAGGATTTGATGTTGGGGAAGAGGTAGAAAGCGCCCTCCGGTTCCACGATTGAAACGCCTGGTATGGCGCGCAGGCCTTCCAGCATCACCTTCCGTCGTTTGGAGAACTCGCTTACCATATCGTCCACACACTGCTGGTCAGCGTTCAAGGCGACTGCCGCACCATGCTGGATGAAGGTATTCACGCATACGGTGGTGTATTGGCGTACCTTCAGTATGGACTTTGTCAGCTCTTCGGAGGCCACGGTCCAGCCAAGACGCCAGCCGTCCATGGCGTAGGTCTTGGAGAAACCGTTGATGATGATGGTACGCTCGGCCATTCCCGGGATGGAATAGATGCTCGGAGCTATCGTTCCCTTGCCGTGGTAGATCCGGGCATAGATCTCGTCCGACATGACCAACAGGTTGTGCTTTATGGCCAGCTTGGCCAGAGCCTCAAGGCTCTCCTTGCTCTGCACGCAGCCTGTAGGATTGCCAGGTGAGGTGATGCACAGCATCTTGGTTTTGGGTGTGATGAGGCGCTCTACTACCTCGGGTACCATCACAAAGCCGTCTTCCTCCCGGGTCGGAACCTCTATGGGAGTGCCTCCAGCCAGGGTTACGCAGGTCTTGTAGTGGTGCCAGTTGGGATCGCCCACCAGCACTTCGTCACCTGGCTGGATGAAAGCCATCATGGACACCATGATGCCTTCATTGGCGCCTGCCATAACCGAAGCCTGCTTCATGCCGTCTACCTTGATGCCGGTGTCTATGGTAGTCCGGTCTCCGATGGCTTTGCGAAGGGCTGGAATGCCCAGATTTGGAGCGTAGTGCACTTCGCCCCGCTGGAGGGCATCGGCGGCAGCTTGCTTGATGTGAGCTGGGGTATCAAAATCCGGCCGGCCGATCTGCCAGTGGATGACATCTTTGCCTTCTGCCTCAAGTTCCTTTACCCTGTCAAATACCTTGCGGATGCCGGAGAGGGGTACGGTGGCCAGCCTGGAGGCGGGACTAAGACCGCCTGGATTCGTTGTATCGTTGCTCATGCGCTTATTCTCCTTACTTGTGCTTTCTCAGGATCAAATCATCGTAGTCACCAGGGATGATCTTGGCTTCGATGATGACGGGGCCATTGGTGGCAAAGGCGGCTTCCAGTGCAGCCCGATATTCGTCCGCGTTGGATGCGCTGACTACAGGCACTCCGAAGACATAGTTCGGGGTAGGGCATTCCGGCTCGTCCAGATCGGTTCCGTAGCTGGTGAATTTCTTGTTGTTCTGCTTGAGCCTGATAAGCTCCAGTTTGCGGTCTGCCAGTATGATGAATACCACAGGAAGTTTCCTGCGCCTGGCCACGGCCATCTCGCCGGCCATCATCAGGAAGCCACCATCACCGGTAACACAAGCCACCTTCTTCCCGGGCTTGCAGATCTTGGCTGCAATGGCTGCGGGTACGCCGAAGCCCATGGCTGACCAGCCGTTGGTCATCAACTGCAGCCCAGGGGCAGGGGTGCGCCACATCTGGCCAATCAGATGGGTGTGGGCTCCTACGTCGCAGGCCATGATGCCATCCTGTGGCAGTACCTCCCGGAGTATCTTCAGGGCCGCACGGGCACCAAAGCTACCAGGAGCAGGCTCCATGGCCTTGAACATGGCCTCGGTCCGTTGCATCAGGGCTTTCTTGTCCCAGTCGGAGGCGATGGGCGGCAGGGCTGCCAGACGTTCAAGTGAGGTCCTGATCTTGCCGGTCACGTCCAGCACCTTTGGCCAGACCATGCGGTTTATGTCCGCAGGTACGGTATCCAGGTGTATCAGGGTTGCTGCAGGCATCCAGTCTTCGTAGTTGAACTCGATGGGATCGTAGCCAACGCCAATAACCAGGTCTGCCTGGCTGTGGGTCTGAGCCACCCGGTCCGACAAGGCATGGAAGAGGACACCAGCGTACCAGGGATGATCTTCCGACAGCATGCCCTTGGCCATGGGCGTAAGAATCACAGGCAGGCGATGTTTCTCTGCAATTTTCACAATCAGATCGGCAACACCGGCCCGTACGGCACTGAGCCCAACGGCCAGGACAGGTTTCCGGGAGGCGGAGAAAGTCTTCTCCATGGCAACTAGCGAGGTCTCTAGCGGCTCAGCATCGGGAGTAGGTGAAGGCAGTGGGTAATCGGTATAATGTTCCGGTGCCTGCCGTGATCCAAGGTCTTCGGGCATGCCAAGATGCACCGAGCCTGGCAGACCTGACATGGCTATCTGCACAGCCTGGGCCAGTACCTGGTCTACACGGTCAGGAGCCAGACGGGAAGTCCATTTGGTGATGGGCCTGTATAGCGCCTGGTGGTCTACAGCCATCTGGACAGTCCGGCCTATCATAGGTTCCGGTGGTTCGCTGGTAAGCGCAATTACCGGCGACCGGTCCAGCAGGGCTCCACCGACACCGGTGCTCAGGTTGGTAGCCCCAGGACCCACGGTTCCATAGCAGACCCCAGGCACGCCGGTCAGGCGGGCTGTGACATCCGCCATGATGCCGGCACTTGCCTCATTGCTGACAAGTACGAATTCCACGTCAGACTTCCTCATTGCTTCCATATAGTAGAGCCAGGAACCACTTGGTACGCCATAAATCTGTCGTACTCCCATCTCCTTGAATCGTTGCACCAGGTGTTCGGCCATGCTTCCCATGATGCCCCCTTTCATGTGTAAGGCTCCCATCCTTGTTTAGCAGGACAGCAGCACTGTATGATCAAGCATTGCGATTTCGAGTGTTTCGATCCGAAATCATATATCCTATATTATATAGCATAGCATGCTGGAAATGACAAGCATTCTTTCTGAAAAAACTATTGCAAATTTAAAAGTCCTATATTATATAGGATCGAGAGGATTGAAAGGTCAGGGTGATTCATGAAGAAAATAGTGACACTATCCATGCGGGAACAGATATATGAGGCGCTGAAGGGTTTGATCCTGGATAATTCCTATGGACCCAAGACGGTTCTGGCCATAGATCGACTGGCAGATGAGTTCGGTGTCAGTGCCACCCCTGTCAGGGAGGCCCTGGTCAGGCTGGAGTCAGATGGGCTGGTGGAACTGATTCCGAACAGGGGAGCCCAGGTTACCGATATAAGGGAAGAAGATGTACGGTACATCTGGGAGATGCGCCTGCTTCTTGAGCCCTATGCTGCGCGGATGAGTCTGGATCTGGTGGATCAGCTGGAGCTTGCACCTCTTGAAGCGGATATCCACCGCTTGGCCTCCATGCCAAACGACACGGGTCTGTATGTCTCCACGGACATACGCCTTCATGAAATGCTGTACCTCCATGTCCACAATGAATTGCTGAAGGATTCCATCAGGCGGATACATCAGATGGCCCGACGTATACGGTTTTTTGCTGAACACAGTACCAACCTTCACGAGAAAGTCATCAATGAAGTAATCGAGGAGCATCTGGATATAATTGGTGCTGTCAGGTCCGGCAATCCGGATCTGGTAGAACCTGCCTTGCGGCATCACCTTGCCAATGGCGAGAAGAGAACTCTGTCAGCCCTGAGACTGGAACGCTAGGTCCCCGGACTTCATCGCAGCCAGCATCATCGGTCGGTTCTATTCCTACCCCCATCCTGAAATGATTTCAGATCAAGCTGACGAAACTGGATGTTCTTACATTCAAGTCAGTAATGCCAGTTACTGCCCGGAGATACCTTAGTAAAAGATTCACAGGATTCTTTTTTTTCCACTTGCGGCCTAAAGTGCACTGTGATATACTCCATCCTATATCATATAGGATATACCTTGTTGAAAGGGTTATCCTATAAACAAACGGTTGCACAGCGGTCGTATGACCGATCGAGATGTAGACCGGAACTCGATATCCCAAGCGAGGTGCTGTCGTGAAGAAGAACCCCGAAGTCCTGGCTACCGAATCAGGCCCCTCTGTCGTGGATGCTGAAAAGCTCATAGAACAGAAAGAGGTAGAATCCAGGTGGAGAAAGGGCCTGAGCTCGTTCTGGAAGATAGTGATAGCCGTCAT
>MIBM01000151.1:0-5262 GCA_001830645.1 Spirochaetes bacterium RIFOXYC1_FULL_54_7 | reverse complement strand
TCATCTCTTACCATCTGTATACCTCGCGTTTCGGCATGCCGGAGACAATCAAGCATCGTGCAATCTACCTGGGATTTGTACTGGTGCTGGTATTCCTGTACTTCCCTGCCAGCAACAAGTCACCAAAGGGCCGGCCGAGTGTACTTGACCTGATCCTGGCTGTGGCATCCCTGGCTGCAACGGTGTATACCATCTGGAGTCGTGATGCCTTCCTTATCCGGGCTGGCGTTGCCGTACCGCACAACATCATCGTTGGCGGTTTCTACCTGCTTCTGGTCCTGGAAGCGTGCCGGCGTTCTGTTGGCAACCAGTTGCTTATCCTTGTAGTCATTTTCCTGGCCTATGCCTATTTTGGAAAGTATATCCCAGGCTTGCTTTCACACCGCGGCTATACCCTTGAGCGCATTATCTACCAGATGTACCTGACCAGCCAGGGTGTGTTCGGCATGCCTACAGGCGTTGCATCTACCTACCTGGTCATCTTCATCGTATTAGGTGCCATGCTCGACAAGAGCGGACTGGCAAAACTGTTCAACGATGTAGCCATGACCCTTGGTGGCCGGTTTACCGGTGGCCCTGCCAAGGTCTCCGTCATAGCCAGCGCACTTCTGGGTATGATCCAGGGCAGCGCGGCTACCAATGTGGCAACCACTGGTGCTTTCACCATTCCACTTATGAAGAGAGTAGGCTACAAGCCAGCCTTTGCCGGTGCAGTGGAAGCAGCAGCATCTACCGGTGGTCAGTTCATGCCACCAATCATGGGGTCGGTAGCCTTCATCATGGCCGAATTCCTGGGTGTTTCTTATCTGAGCATTGCTGCGGCTGCCTTCATTCCGGCTGTATTGTACTTTGCCGGTGTATTTTTCCAGATCGACTTGCGTGCCAGAACCATGGGGCTCAAGGGTCTGGAAAAGAAGGATATGCCTGATACCAAGAATACCCTGCTCCGCTATGGACATATGGTGTTGCCTATCATCATCCTGCTGTATCTGCTCTTCGAAGGCCGCACGCCCTTGTACTCAGCCTTCTTTGCCGTAGTAACCACTGCGGGTCTATCCTGGATCCGCAAGGAAACCCGCATGGGGCTTCCTGAGCTGAAGGCGGTAGCCGTCAATTCCGCACGGTCCAGCCTCTCCATCGGCGTGGCCATGGCCAACGCAGGTTTTGTGGTGGCCGTCCTGTCCATGACTGGTATCGGTATGATCCTCGCAGACAATATTGTCCACCTCTCCGGTGGATACCTATGGATAGCCTTGATCCTGAGCATGGTGGTGTCCATAATTCTTGGTATGGGACTGCCAACCAGTGCCTGTTATGTCATCGCTGCTTCCATCACGGTGCCGATTCTGACCAAGATGGGTGTGCCTGCCTTCCAGGCCCACTTCTTTACCCTGTACTATGCAGCCCTTTCAACCATAACGCCGCCTGTAGCACTGGCCGCCTATGTTGGTGCCGGAATGGCTGGCGCAAAACCGAACGAGGTAGGCTGGACGGCCTTCCGTCTGGCACTTGCTGGCTTCATCGTTCCTTTCTTCTTTATCTACTCTCCCGAGATGATCCTGATCTCCGACTCCGGCTTTGCCATCCTGCTTTCGGCTATCTCGGGGCTGGCAGGCGTATTCCTTCTCTCCGTCGCTGTCGAAGGCTATCTCATGATCAGGCTGCACTGGCTGCTCAGAGGCTTGGCGCTTGCTGCTGCGGTAGTGCTCATAATTCCCGGCATCATGACCGATCTCATTGGCGTGGTTCTGGCCGTAATTGGCTGGATAATCATCATGTTCATTAAGTCCAGGCAGAAACGGGCAGTTGCTGCATGATGTATACGGTATCTCCGGGGGCAGCAGTATTGCTGCCCTGACAACACTATATTTTCGCTCACGGGCGAAACAGGAGGAAGAGATGAAGAGTCAGTTAAGGAAAGCGGGCATCGTGCTTACGATCCTTGTGCTCGCAGTGTTCGCGGTCAGCAACGTGGCAGCAGCAGGTGGATCCGAAGGCGGGGCCGCTGCAGCGCCCTCCGGTCCAGTCAAACACATCACTATGGGAACCGCAGGCGTCGGCGGCACCAACTATCCCACGGGTATCGCTATGTCGGCCCTCTGGAACGCCAACATTCCCGGCATCAAGGCTGTGGCCATTGCCACCAATGGCAGCCCCCACAACATCGATCTTCTTCGCACCAAGGATGCCGATGTAGCAGTCTGCCGCTCCCTTGAGGCATACCGCGCCCTCAATGGCGAGGCACCCTATCCAGAGAAGATGCCCTGGATGCGCTCCCTCACCGGTGGTCTGTTCTCCGATGTGTTCCAGGTAGTGGCCCTCAAGGGCAGTGGCATCAAGAGCGTAGCCGATTTCAAGGGCAAGCGTGTTGTCGTAGGCCCTGTCGGCTCCGGTGGTGAAGTTGACGCCCGCGAGACTCTGGCAGCCTATGGCCTGACCTATGATGATATCAAGCCCAGCTTTGTCGAATTCGCCCAGGGCATAGAGATGATGAAAGACGGCCTTGCTGACGCCGGTATCATCGGCCTGGCACTCGGTGCCGCCGCCATGCAGGAGCTTATGCTTGATGGCAAGGTGGAAATGGTCCCGATCACCGACGAAGCCCTTGCAAAGCTGAGGATCAAGAACCAGTTCTATGGTCGCCGCAACATCCCGGCCAACACCTATCCCAACCAGCCCAATGCAGTGGCTACCGTTGGCACTCCTCCCGACATCATCATCGTCCGTGAGGATACCGATGCCGAACTGGTGTACAAGATGACCAAGACCTTGTACGAGAACCTTCCTGCGGTTCACGCGGTTGCTCCCCTGCTGACCCAGTTCACCAAGAACCTGGTGCTCCCCGAGGATCAGATGCTCGTACCGTACCATCCTGGTGCCAAGAAGTATTTCGTGGAGCAGGGCTGGCTGAAATAAACCTTCAGGCTTTGGCCTGCTGCCTTCGGGCATGCTTATGAATCCCGGGCTGGCACCATAACTGGAAGAGCCTCCTTCCAGTCCCAAGCCCTGTCGATTACGGAGTGGATGGCGGAATCACCATCCGCTCCGATTTTTTTCATAATGTCAGCCAACATTCTGTAGGTAGGAGACAGATTTCACTGGGATTGGCAGGCTGACCTTCCGCAGAATAGACGCTATACTTCATACAATGAATGAGTCCATAAAAAACGGTCGCCTACCACCTACCGCGTTTGTCTACGCCTTCCTGATAGCTGCAATCTGGGGCTTCAACTTCGTGGTTATCAAAGTTGGTGTAGCTGGTGTGCCACCATTGATGCTTGCCTCGCTCCGTTTCCTGTTCTGTGTATTTCCTGCCATTTTCTGGGTGAGGAAACCTGCCGCCTCCTGGAAGTCCCTGGCTGCTTATGGCTTGTTTCTTGGCGTTGTTGAATTTGGATTCCTGTTTACAGCCATAAAGCTGGGAGCGCCAGCCGGTCTCAGCTCGCTCATTCTGCAAGCCCAGGCTTTTTTCACAGCCCTCCTTGCAGGATTTGCCCTCAAGGAACGAATCAAAATCCAGAGCATTCTAGGTATGATCATCTCCGGAGCGGGGCTTGTGCTGTTAGCCCTTCCGCAGTCCACGGCCTCTGCTGCTATCCAGGCTTCATCCGGACTGAGCCTGCCCCTCTTCATGATGCTGATGGCTGCAGCGCTTGGCTGGGCTGCGGCCAACGTCATAGCCCGAACCATGCCTTCTTCAAGTGGCTTGTCCGTCATGGTCTGGTCCAGCATTTTCTCGCCGATTCCCCTGGCGGGACTGTCCCTGCTGGTTGAAGGCCCTCAGAGCATAGCCAGAGCTTTTGCAGATTTGTCATGGTTGTCGGTTGCTGCCCTTGCATACCTGGTTATCATGTCTACATTGATAGGCTACGGTCTGTGGAACAAACTGATCATGCAGTTTGGGGCAGGGCGGATAGCCCCTTTTTCATTGCTTGTACCCATTTTCGGACTCGCATCGGCATCAATCTTCCTTGGTGAGCGTTTTACGGTCCTGGACAGCGTAGCCGCCCTACTGATATTGGGAGGGCTGATGATCCATGCCTTTGGCTTTCACCTTCCTGGACTAGCCATACGGTCAATTGAATTCAAAGGAAACAGTAAGAAACCTTAGCCCTGCAATATTTTGTTCTTGGTTGGGGATTATAACCGTGGCTATGGATCCCCTGCTTGCAGCTACTGTAACACCTGACTAAAATGGCTGCAATTAGACCAGTATCATCTTACTTTGGAGTGTAGACGTATATGCTCAGCAGAAACCTCCAGCAGGCTAAAGACGCTTACAAACATAAGGATCGAGCAGGTAGTGTTGAGGCCCATCAAACAAACGCTCCCGAACAACATCAGAGTGAACAAGGACAGTATCTCAAGTCCCTGGTATATGGTGGACTTGATGGAATAATAACCACCATTGCCGTCGTGGCGGGAGTTGCCGGAGCATCCCTGTCAACGGGCATTGTCCTCATCCTGGGGTTGCCAACCTCATAGGCGACGGTCTTTCAATGGCTATCGGCGATTACCTTTCTACCAAGGCGGAACGCGACTATAACCGTGCCGAGCGTGAACGTGAGGCCTGGGAGGTACGGAACTTCCCTGAAGGTGAGAAGAAGGAGCTGATCGAGATCTATGGTCTTGCATTAGGCAGCTTGGCTTGAGACAAAGCCACTGGGTAAAGTCCATTGGTACCTTATAGTCAGGTCAAGCAGAATGGCCCAAATTTTATTCAGACTTGAAAAACCACCGCCTATGGCGGTGGTCATGTCATGATTGGCTGTGCCTGCAGAAAAGCGTATGATATCAAAATGGCAAAGTGGAAAAAATTAACGCATGTCGTATACCAGTGTAGCTACCACATAGTATGGACTCCGAAATACAGGTTCAAAATTCTAGAGGGGGCAGTAGCCAGGTTGGTAGAGCATAAGATACGGGCAATATGTGAATGGAAAAAGGTAGAGATACTGGAACTGAGTATCCAGAAGGATCATGTGCATATGGTGGTAACTATACCGCCAAGAATCGCGATATCGGAAATGATGGGAATACTAAAAGGCAAGACAGCGATTGCCGTGTTCAAGGAAATGAAAGGACTCAGGAAGAAACCTTACTGGGGGAATCATTTCTGGAGTAGGGGATATTGCGTTACAACGATCGGCATGGATGATGATAAGATCAGACGATATGTGCGGTATCAAGAAAATGAGGAAAAGGTAGAAGAGGAACGAGCACAGGATTACGGCCTCTTTGAGAGGCCGGATTCTTAAAAGC
>MIBM01000150.1:1942-2021 GCA_001830645.1 Spirochaetes bacterium RIFOXYC1_FULL_54_7 | reverse complement strand
GACAACGATGCGGTCGGCATACAGTTCCACCCGGCGCTGATTGACAAAGTGGCCGAGGATGGCCTGGACTTCGGCGCTG
>MIBM01000150.1:1580-1858 GCA_001830645.1 Spirochaetes bacterium RIFOXYC1_FULL_54_7 | reverse complement strand
CCCTCGGTCTCGTCCAGCATGAGGAAGACGTCGGCGATCCTGGCCTGGGGATCATCAAGGGTCAGGATCATGAAGCGCCGTTTCTGGTCGTAGATGCGTTTAGTGAACAGTTTGAGCAGGCGCAGGGCAATCTGGGGGTTGCCCATCATCAGGATCTCGAAATTGGCCCGGTTGAACTCCAGAACCTTCACGTTTTCTATGGCTATGGCGGTGGCAGACCGGGGAGTCCCCTCAAGAATTGCCATTTCACCGAAGATTTCAGGGGGTTGGAGTATGTC
>MIBM01000150.1:378-1476 GCA_001830645.1 Spirochaetes bacterium RIFOXYC1_FULL_54_7 | reverse complement strand
CGGCCTGGTAGGTGCGGGCGAAGCGGGTGAATCCGGCAAGGTCAGACATGGTCAGGCTCCTCCCAGGGCGTTCAGGGCTTTTTTGGCCTTGATGCGGGCGCTTGAATCCTCGTCACCCGGCATGCTGAGCACTTTCTTGAAGAATCCTTTAGCCCGCTGGGTGTCACCCTTCTTTTCCCAGGATTGACCCATGATGTACAGGATATCCGACATGTCCGGATGCTTGGGGGAGCCCTGGACTATGCCGGTATAGTGTTTGATGGCAAGATCCCATTGACTCAGGGAGAACAGGCAGCGTCCTATGTCGAACTGGGCCTTGCCGATGTATTCCGGCTCGTCGGCATTGTCTGCAATTACTTTGAGTTCCTTGAGAGCATCCTGGTACTTGCCCTGGGAGAACAGGCTTACGGCATTGTAGTAGTCTTTGGCTGTATCGGACAGGCGCTGGCCATCCTGGGGTTTTACCGCTGGTTTTGGTTCGTCTTCGTCGTCACCGCTTGGGCCGCCCGCGGGCTGGGCAGGGGCCGCGCTGCCTGCCAGAGGGGCAGGGCCACGGCCATCGCCATAGCGGGCAAGGGCTGCTTCGGCACTTTCTAGAAAGCGCCCGGCCTGCTCGGCCATCTTGCCAGCCGGGTAATAGGTAAGATACCGGCTCATGACATACCGGGCCTGGGAATACATGCGGTTGCGCAGGTAGTACTCACCGGTTTTATACAAGCCTATCTCGGCATTGACGGTTACGGGGTTTTCCATGAGGTTCTCCACCTGGCGGTGTATGCGCCTCAGCTGGTTGGAGAAGACCCTGAGCATTTTTATGACTATGCGGATGTTTAATGCGGCGAAGGCCTCGAACTCGGGCACGGAAAAGACAAGTACGTTGGCGTCCTGCAGGACCACGGCGTTTTCTTCCCGGGGATAATGACCCATGGCGCTCTTTACGCCGAAGAACTCACCAGTCTGTATGATTTCATGTATGGGTTTGCCGGTTTCTATGTCGTTGTAGTTGAGACTGACCCTGCCTTGCTGCAGGACGAATATTTTGTCTCCCTGGTCGCCCTGGAAGTAAATGACCGAATTGGCGCGGTATATCCCTACCTT
>MIBM01000150.1:0-358 GCA_001830645.1 Spirochaetes bacterium RIFOXYC1_FULL_54_7 | reverse complement strand
TATTGATCTTCGCCCGACCGGCCGATGGGCAAGCGGGCGGCGCATTCGCTGCGCCTTCCCAGTATAGTACAAGTCAGGGTTTTGAGCCATGGCAAACGACAATTATATGTATCAGGGCTCGAATGGCATATAATCCAGGGTCTTTTTAAACCCTACCGCCTCACGGATGGCCCGGTAAAGGGTCGCTGGGTTGCCTTTGACCATAACCGGGCGGCCCCCACTGTTTATTTCCTCATAGCCCTTGCCACCGTTGGGCAACAGGTCCGAGAAACGACGCTCGGCCAGCACCGGGATGCCATCAACTGTCAGCAGTTCAATGTTTTCCATGCGGGCACTGGCAAGGTTCTCGTATGGGTCG
>MIBM01000149.1:7701-10680 GCA_001830645.1 Spirochaetes bacterium RIFOXYC1_FULL_54_7 | reverse complement strand
GCCTTCTTGAGGTGGAGTTGGATACCGGCCGGATGCACCAGATACGACAGCACCTCGCCGGCGCCGGCTTTCCCATCCTGGGTGATGACAAACACGGCGACTTCAGGCTGAACAAGGTGCTGTCAAGAGAACTCGGGCTCAAGCGCCTGATGTTGTACGCATGGATGCTCAGCCTGCCGATGGCAGGTGGCAGGATGATGGTAGTCAAGGCCAGCCTGCCATCACATTTTGCTGATTTTTTCAACAAGACAGGTATGGGACTCCTCTGGATCGACCTACCCGGGATAGGCAATAATGATGGCTGAAGTGATCGCTGACGTATTTAACCCCGATGGCCAAAAAATTCCTGGAATGACCGCCCCCTGGGCTTGGATCAGGGGAGCAGTCTGGCTCCTGCCGGGAGGAAGCCAGATAATAGTCCCTTCGTTCCACGACGAGTGGATACGGCAGCACCAGGATCTGGTACCGGGTTGTGCCAATGTCTGCGATGTGGTCCTGCGCAAGGGCTGGCTATCGGTGGTATCGTATTCCCAGGGTTATGTCGAGATCATGATAGATTCACGCACCAATGCAGAATCCGTAGGCCTCTGTGTGGAGCACCTGCGCCAGAATCTGGATGAGTGGCGTGACGCCTTGGTTATGACCATGGATGCTGAAGGCTACATCAAGCTGGCACCGGAAGATTTCATGGATTCTGTCTCCCTGGAGAGCCGGATACGCGGAAGCCTCATGCCGGGAACAACATCGAACTAAGCTCCCTGGCATTTTTTACCGCCTTGCCCTTGGCGTGGTTGTTGAAGGCCACCAGCACCGTGGCAGCCTTGGCCATGCCCTTCAGCCTGGGCACCCAGGTGTGGAGTTCGTCCTCCGTATACAGATAGTCATACCGCGATACATTATCGCCGGACCACCACTGCTCGCTGTTGCGGCCATGGAAGCGGACGTACCCCAGGCCACCGGTTATCCTCTCCACCAGTGGCGGTAGGCCTGGCAGGTCGGGCCTGTCCACCATTACACAACCCACACCGCGTTTTTCCAGTTCATCGTACACCCGTTCGCCTGCCCATTCGTCGTTGCGGAACTCCACGACCCTCGGTAAAGGCCATAGTGCATCCAGCAAGGCTGCCAGATACGCGCGGCTCTCCGGCGTATGGTGGAAGCTGAAGGGCAGCTGAACCAATACCGTGGCCAGACGGCCAGCATCAGCCAAGGTTGCCGCCGCCCGGAGGAAGGCTGCCGCGTCATCCTTCCACCCTGGCCCTGGCTTATGGGTAAGGCTCTGGTGGGTCTTGATGCTGAACAAGAAGCCTTCAGGAGTACGGGCCGTCATAGCCATCAGGCTCTTGGACGTAGGCATGGCATAGTAGGAGAAGTTGAGTTCCACAAAGGGAAAGAACAAGGCGTAGTATCTAAGGAATTCTTCCTTGGGCAGTTCATCGGGATAGAGGAATCCCCGCCAGTCATCGTATGAATAGCCGCTGGTGGCCACCAGTATATCTCCCATGTGGCTAACTATGCCCCGGCTCTTTGGCTTGCGCAAGAGCGGGCTGAACCAGGTTCCAGTGGACTGCATCAAGTTCTAACGGCAATCGTATCGCTATTTAACACAAGGGTCTCATAGTCCCACTGTTGCCGGAGGCTGCTGATGAAAATGCAGGAATTCATGGCCACCATGCGGACCCTCGTAGACGGAGCCCGTCGTGAAACCATGGGAGCGGATACCCGGATTGTATTCATGAGTGATTTCCACCTCGGTGATGGTGGAAAAAGCGATGATTTCCGCCACAATGCCGACTTGGTCGGAGGTGCCCTGGCATCATATTACCTGGAAAAAGACTGGCGTCTGGTGCTCAACGGTGACATAGAGGATCTGTACAAATTCAAAGCGGCAAAAATCCGGGCTGCCTATGACGAGTTGTACGCCATCCTTCATGCCTTTGGCCGCGGTCCCGGCTTGGTGAAGATCGTAGGGAACCATGATCTTGGGCTGCTTCTCCACGACGATTACGAGTTTCCCCTGGAGAACGCCTTCCGCCTGGATAGGGGTGATGGTACCTTCATTGCGTACCATGGGCATCAATCCTCCCGGTTATTCATGAAGTACAATCACCTGTCTGATTTCCTGGTCAGGTATGTGGCGGACCCTCTGAAGATCCACAACACCGATGTGCCAATGACTTCCCGCAAACGATTCAAGGCAGAAAGAAGGATGTACCGGGTGTCAAAAGACCTTGGAATCATAAGCATCGTGGGGCATACCCACAGGCCCTTGTTTGAGTCGTTTTCCAAATATGACAGTTTGCGGTGGAACATCGAATCCCTGCTCAGGCGCTATGCCGATGCTCCGGAACAAGATAGGGCGGGCATAGTGGCGCTTGTTGGAATCTATGCCGAGGAATTCAAGCGCCTTACCCGGAAGGAACGCAAGCAGAAGGTTTCACGCAGCCTGTACGAAAGGGAAGAACTGCTGGTACCCTGCATTTTCAACTCTGGATGCGCCACTGGCCGCGGAGGGTTCACCGCCATCGAGATGGACCGAGACAGTATTTCCCTTGTGTACTGGACCCTGGCCGGAAAAGCCAGAGCCTACCTGGAGAGGGAAGCCCTGTACCACGAACAGGTGGAAGGTTTGCCCTGGATACGGTACACCATAGCCAAGGATTCCATTGATTACGTCCTGGCCCGCTCCCGGCTGCTGTCATGAATTCCGCTGGATGATCATCATCGTCAGGTCGTCAAACTGCTCGTCCTCGCGCATGCGGCCATAGTACAGGTATTCCTTGCGGTTCGGGTCAGGATGGGGTCTCTTTATGCCGCAGAACTGCTTGTACTGCTTGAAGCAGCGTTCCAGGATGGCATCTATCTTGGCGTCGACGATGATGGTGTCCTCGTTGCTGGCTCTTGGGTCGGGCATCATCCGGAACACCTTCTCCACCGCTGCAAGGCCCATGACCAGTTCTTCAGGACTGCCCGTGAAGG
>MIBM01000149.1:0-7695 GCA_001830645.1 Spirochaetes bacterium RIFOXYC1_FULL_54_7 | reverse complement strand
AGTCGAAGTCGTAGCTCATATCGTCGCCTAAAGGATCATCCTGCTTGCGCAGGGTGTACCGGCCCCCGCTCTTGATGGCCTCCACCAGTTCCTTGATGCGATGCTCTTCCAGCTGTTCCACCAATTCTTCGACATGGATGGTTTCCTTGCCTTCCCTGTCCCTCATGATCTTGTTTTCCCTGAGGATGGCGTATGACTTGTCCCTTCGTTTCCTGCTCGATTCCTCGAAACCGTCCGTGTACAGGAGCATGACATCACCAGGTTCGAGCTGCAGGACTACTTGTTTGAAGGGTGCGGTTGTCTCCACCATGTCGTTGGAGAAGGTTCCGGCGGTAGGAGCGTTGGGCAGTTCCTGCTTGATCACTGACTGTGTAGCCTGCTTGTAGATGTGGATGAACTTGTCACCAGCGTGGCAGATATAGGCTTTACCGGTTCTGGCATCATACACGCCCATCAGGAAGGCGGCAAAGCGGCCCTTGAAACCGCGCTTTTCTATGAAGTCGTTGATCTTGTAGGTGATGGCATCCAGGTGTATGCCGTCAGCCGGTTTCCAGTACTGGAATTCCGTGGCAAAGATGGTGGCCACGCCTACCATGATGAGGGCCGCGGGAACGCCCTTGCCGGACACATCGCACTTGATGAAGGCCCAGTAGCGGTCCTTGGTCACATCCCGCTCGTACTGCCCGGGGGCTGGCCGGTTGAGGTTCTGGTAGTCGAAATAGTCCCCCGACACGCCCTTGGCACCTTCATAATAACCGTAGAAGGTATGGGACGGCTGTTCGTCCAGACCCGTGGTCAACTTCTCGCCGATGGAGTTGGTGATGAGGGGGATGAACATCTTCTGGACTTCCTTACCGACGGTGAGGAACTCGGCTTCCTTGGCTGCTTCTACCAGTCCGGCGGTCATTTCATTGATGGTATCCGCCAGGATGGTCAGTTCGTCCCTTGTCTTGAGGTTTATGCGGAACTCCCCGAGTTTCCGCATGTCGTCCGTATCCCTGATGGTTTCGATGCCGGCTACCAGCTTGCGTATGGGCGAGATGATGGCATTGGCCAGGGCTACCGCGCCTATTACGCCCATGGCCAGGGCTATGGCGGCGATGATGGCTACATTGCGGATGAGGTCTTCCCTGGCCCGCTTGACCTCGGCGACTATGAGTTCCGTCGAAACGGCAACCCGTACCATGCCCCGGTAGTAAGCGTCTTCACGGCCCTGCCTGAACAGTATGGGTTTGAAGAACACAAATTCCTGGGCTACCAGGCCTAGCTCGGTTGGGTCGTAAGCCGGCTCGGATGCAACCGAGGTATCGGCAATCGCAGCCAGGCGTTGGTTGAGGGTACGTTCCAGATCCCGGGCGCTGGCAGCAACCTGCTCCAGCCGGGTCTGGCTTATGGCATCCAGCCTGGTGGCCAGGACACGGCCTTCCTCGGTCAGTTGCTGTATGGTCTCCGCCAGCTCTGCGACCTCCAGCCTCGCTTTGGCATCGATCTCTGTTGCTATGGTGGGAATACGCGGTGTGAGCATATCCGTGATGGGTGATGCACCGGGAATGAGAGCGGTGGTATCAAGTTTTTCAAGGATGGAAGGGTCGTTGGATGCCCAGACGATGTCAGGGTCGGCCACGGCAACGGTTCCAAAGCCGGTGATGGTCAGGTACAGGGCCTCATCCAGGGCTGCCGCCTGGCTGGGTAGGAGGGACAGTTCCAGGACGTTTCTGGCTGGCAGGTATGAACGGGCTCCCTGGGAGGCGCTTTCAAGCAGCACCCGGACCCGCTGTTCAAGGCCTCTGGCCTGGACCTCGCTCTGGGATTGTATCATCTGGATACCGAGCGGCACCGCCACCAGCATCACTATGAAAATTGCCAGGAGGCTTATGGTGAACGCGAATTTGATCACCAGGCTGCCGCGTCGTTTGCCGGCCGCCTTGGCCAATTGCTCTCGTTGCGCTTTGGGCATGGGTTTTCCTTCCAGGAGAGCCAGGGCTTCCATTCTGATCTCGTTGCCTTCCCGTATGACGACGCCGACCTGCCTGAGGGTCAGGATTATGCCGACAAGGGGGAAGGCGAAAGCCAGGAACATGAACAGGGTTCCGATGTCCAAGCCTGGCCGGTCGGCAGGGACAAAGGTCCACACCGGTTTCCAGGGAGCACCGAAATCGCCGAATTTGACCGTTCCGGCGGCATCCACCGCCAGGAGGGGTCTGGTGAAGTACCAGCCACGTTGCTGGTGCAACAAACCGACCCGGTAATCCCCCTCTGGTATCTCCGCAACCGCAAGACCCTCGATGACGCGGTCTGACAGGATGGAGTAGTCCCTGGCCGACAACTCATAGACGCTGTCGTATGGTTCCCTGCCGTCCCGGTCTATGGCTATGCGTACTATGGGGCCATCGTCGGTAAAACCACGGCCAAGGATCCTGAGCCGCTGGTTGCCGAAATCATCCCTGGCCGCTATGACATCCGATACCAGGGTAAAGGGTATGAACTTGTCGGCCCGGAGTATGATGCGGGACGCATCGCTCATGTTGCCTACACTGTCTATGGCTGCCAGGGAGAAGGCCCAGTAGCCATCATCCAGGTTGTTGAAATCCGCCCGCGCCTGGTTGGTTCTGACAGTCTGGGGAGGGAAGACAGGTTGTCTCGCCGTCCACAGCGCCCGCTCGTACTGTGTGGTTGGAACAAGGGCGTATTCGGGTGGCGCCACCACCTGCGGAACTGCCAGTGTGGCCTTGTCCGTAGAAGAAAGGCTGACGGATTCTTCCTTCCCGTTACCTTCCGTGTTTTCCGTGCCTTCCGTGGTTCCAGAGGTTTCAGAAGCCTCGGGAGGAGTAGTGGTTTCTGTCGGCATCCGGGTTATAGCCGAGACGGTAAGCGCTGGCCTGCTTCTGGCCGGTAGCCGGTCCAAGGGACCCAGATATTCCAATACCCAGGAGTAGCCAGCCACATCTGTTTCTGGCGGTGGCTGCCAACGCACGGAGAAGGTGTTGGACGCCAGGAAGCCGTCTCCCGAGGCAAGGGGAGGCTCGGGCAGGGGAACTCCTGGTGGTGTGGTGTCGCGGATGAAGCTGCTACGCGATGGGGGAGACCAGTTGCCTGCGTAATCCTGGGCTTTGACTGTGAAATACCAGGGACCGTCCTCGTTTGCCTCGTTGATGGAGCGGGTGGTTGTCTCGAGGGCCATGACCTGGTCCGGCGGCACCGCCGCCGGATCGCGCGACCACAGGTACGAGAACCCGAGTATGCCCGAGGAGTCGGCCGGGACGTTCCAGCGCAGGGTCGCGCGATCGCGCCGCGCGGCGGCGCCCGGGTCAAAGTCTACAGCGGTCAGGGTCGGCGGCGTGACGCTTGTATCTGGAACCATACCCTGTACAGTGGCTGACAGACCCTTGCCCGACTGCCAGAAGGCATACAGGCCGCTATCCAGATAGACCGCCCGGCCAAAGGAGCCATCACCCCTGGCCCTGCCTGACAAATCCAGTTCGCGCCACAAGGCGCCTTCCTTGAACGCTGCATATACCCGTTCCTCACCCCGGCGATCATCAAACCAGATCATGGCCGGTTCGCCGTCAGCGTCTATGATGCGTGGGTCAAAGCAGTTGCCCTGGCCTAGGCTGACCCTTTCCACGGAGCCTTGGACCACCGAGCCTGTGCGGTCAACGACCGCCGCATAGGCCTGGGCAGAACCTGACAGGACCCGGCGTTCCCAGGACAGCCACAACTGTTCACCGACCCTGGCAAGATGGGGGCGCTGGTTGTCAAAATCATTGGCCGAAGTCCTGGCCCGCTGTACGGGGTCAAGAAAATCGGTAAGCTGCTTCGGGGGTGTCCAGGTGGCCCCTCCATCGCTTGAGGTTCGCGAAAACAGCTGAAAACTCGGTCGCTCACCGCCTGCAAGGGACTGGAACACCACCACGTCAAGTCCGTTTACCGAGGCCGCCGCGGGCAGGAAGTTCAGGCGCAGGCCGGACTCTGGGGGTACAAAGGCTTCGAAGGGTGTCCACTCGATACCGTCGCTGGACCGGGAATGGTAGATGCTCAGAGAATCGGATTCACCGCGGGTCATGAAGAGGTGCCAGCCTCCGCCGGCTCTGGGGAAGATACGTGGAGCGACGCCAGGTTCTTCCATGGTTACTACTGCTGGCTGGCCGAAGCTTGACCCTCCGTCAGCAGATATGAATACCGATACGGCAAGTGGACTTGTGGATACTGCAAGGGCTACATTGTCCTCACCGTCGGAGGCCGCGGAATACAGGACCGGTGGATCGCCCCTGAACGGAATGGGTCCGATAAGACGATCCTGCCGTCTGGCCTGTCCATCTTCCCAGCTTGCCACGGACAGCCAGGCATTGCCCCCGGCATCAGTTGCAACTATATCCTGCCATATCGCAAGCGCCCGGTTTCCCGCTTTCAGGGCCTGGGGGTAGGCTCCTACCCCTCGCGACAGTCTGGCAGGGTTTTCCCAATAGAAATCCGTTATCGCCTGAAGTTTCGGGGCAGAGACGAGTACTGCAAGGGTCAGCATTCCAAGGGCAAGTGCCAGCCGCTTGCCTGTGGCGTTTCGAGTCATCATGCCGTTTCCCACTATCAGTATCCCAGCGCAGACAGACGGGCATCAAGATCTGCCACCTTCTGGACGGATCTGCCCTGGGGGAAGATGTCCCCCAGCCGGGTAAGTCTGGCACGGGCGCTGATGTAGTTACCGCCGGTAAAGAAGGCCACCGCCTCGTTGTACAGGGTTTCGGCACTGCTGTTCAGTACTATGGTGGTGTCGCCTCCGATGTAGGTGGCTATACGGTCTTTCAGCTGACTGGCCGCTGTATTGTTTGGATCAAGCAGGATGGCACGTTCGACCTGGGTCCGGGCAAAGGAGAACTGTGCTACATCGCCGGAGTCGAAAATCCTCCTTGCCGCGTCGGTAAGGGATCTCGCCTCTGCAATGGCCCGCGGATCCGGTGGTGGCTGCCTGAAACCCAGCCGGATCTCGGCCTGGGCAATCAGAGCCTGCAATCCAGGGTAGCGGGAATTGATGGCCTCGAGATCCTTGAGGTCGCTGTAGGCTGTGGTCAGGTCTGCTCCGGTATTGATCTTGGTTTTTGCTTCATCGAACAGGCGGGCAAACTTACGGTTGAATTCCCCGGCATCTGACAACTGGTCTATCCTGAGTTCCAGAACCCTTGCCGTCTGGTTGAGGGGGAAGATGACCTTGACTTCACCTATCTTCTGTCTGGCCTGGGCAAAGGAGCGGAGGGCGCTGGTCTTGTCCCCGCGGTTCAGGAGGTTGGCGCCATCGTCATAGTATTTCTGTGCAAGGGACAACAACTGGCTCATTTCGGGGAATAGCGGGGCAGTGGATGGTATGTCACGGCCGGTCTTGACGGTAAGGGCCGTCTGTACCAGCCTCAGCCAGTATTCCACTTCCACTTCGGGAGTGGCATTGGTGGTTGACCACCGTGCCCTGGCTTGCAGGAGGGTGGATTCCGCCCTGTCAAAGATGCCCTGGAGATAGAAGCTTCTGCCTTCCGTCAGCAGGCGGCGTGTATCGGCCACTACCAGGTCGTTTTCTGCCTTCAGGATCGCCGATGCTATCGCGGCCAGCTGGGCGTCGCTGGATCTGCGCAGGTCGGGATCCTGTTCAAAGGAAAGGGAGGTCAGGAAACGTTCCCTTGCCCGTTCTATCCGTTCCCTGGCAGTACCGAAGTTGTTGGCCCGCAGAGCGGCACTTGCTTCCGCGATGCGCCGTTCCGCTTCCAGGCGGCTGGAATCGGCAAGCTGCTTCTGCTCCCTGGCCCGGATTGCCAGTGCCCTTGATTCGGCTATCCCTGCTGCCGTGGTGGTGCGGAGCGTAGTGCTGCGTTCCGTCCATTCCAGGACAGAGGCTGCGGACGAGATATACGCTGTTTCGCCCTGGTACTTCACAAGGAAGGCTTGAATGTCCGTGGCGATCCTGACCAGGGCCCCTTCGGCATTAGTCAGCTCTGCGATGGATCGGCTGGGGAAGCGGAATATCGCATCGGGCAGGGACGGGTCATCGGAAGGGAGACCCTCAAGAAGGTTGCGGCCCCGGGCCAGACGTTCGTTGGCAGCTTCCGACTCCGCGACCATGAGGCCAAACTCGAAAGAGGCAGCCCTGGCTACCGTACTTGTCTCGTTCAGCTGTGCCTTGTCCAGGGCGTTGGACACCTGGCCGTCGTACATGCCCTGGATGGCCAGGGAACTTTCGTGGGCATATCCTGATTCATTCCAGCCCAGAAGCCGCTCGGCTCTGTTGCCTGAGGCTTCACGCAGGTTTTCCAAGGCTACTGATGCCTGTATGAAGATTTCCCGTGATGACTGGAAGGCTGCCAGACCCTGGGCTCGATCCAGCCCTTCCGTCACAGCATCGGCAAGCCGTGTTGCCCCGTTGTCGAGGTCGAGCTGCAGTGCAGCCAGCTCGGCCTGGGCTGCAGACGTTTCCGCAAGATGCTGAAGGCGCAGGTAGTCCGAGCCCTTGGTTGCAAGCACCGCCTGTCCAAGCGGAGTTGAATACTCATCCAGTTCCTGGGGGCTGTACAGAGCCCAGAGTGCCAGAACGGGTAGCCCCCGGGCTATCCACTGGCTGGTCTCGGCGAAAGATTCCCGGGCCAGCTGCCACTCTTCTGCAGCAAAGGCCTGGGTCGCTGTTTTCATGGTTTCTACCACTGTGGATTCCAGTACGTTCTGTACCGACCCCATGGCTATGGTCCACTGGGCATCGATGGTGCCGGCTACGCCTTCAAGCTCTGATTCGGTGCGGCGGCCCAGGATGAGGCGGTAGGCAAAGGGGAGGTAGGAGCTGTCGGTCAGATTCGGGTCTGCGGCAGCAAGTTCAGCAAATGCTGCCTCCAGGGTCCGGCCTGCATTCACAATTTTCTGTCGTTGGTCAGCCAATGCCAGGGCTGCGGCTTCCGCGATAGACCTGGCTGGTACGAATCCGATGGTGTCCCTGGATGCTACGGCTGCAACAAGGTCCGTGAAAGCGGTTTCCATGTTTTGCCCCATGCTTTCCAGCCTGGCTATGGCGTCAATTACCACCTGTTCCTGATCAAAAATCCTACGCACAAAAGCAGGATCATAACCTTCGTCCACGAACTCCGGCCGGTATAGTTCGAACCCCCTCTGATAGGTCCGGGCCGCCTCTGCAAAGCGCCGCGCATCGATGAGGAATCTGCCTTCTTCCATTATCTCTTCGAATTTGGCACGGTTATAGGTAAACAGCGCAAGGTCCTTGGTGCGTGAGATGAAGTCCTTCACCGCCGGACTTGGATTCTTCTCGAAATTTTCAAGCTCCCGGATCATGGCAATCTTTTTTTCTTCGTTGGTCGGTTCGTTCACCATGGTTTCCAGGAGGGCAAGGGCTTTTTCGTTGTAGGCGGTCCTGATGCGGGTTATCTTGCGCAGTTTGGCCTGGGCCTGGTCAAAACGGTCGGGATACAGTTTGATGAACTCGCTCAGATAGAGGATGGCCTCGTCATACTTCTGGTCCTCAATGAGCCTGTCGGCCAGGACGAGGGGATCTTCCCTGCCGCCCATTGCCCAGGAGCTTGCTGCCCCCATGAGGATGATGAAGCTGACGAGCGCTAGAAAGCGCATGGCCCGCTGGCCAGGAGGGCTATTCATAACTGCGGTGCCGCCGGCTCTCCTTCAGGATGAGGATACACTACCCTACGATCATTGTCG
>MIBM01000148.1:346-2035 GCA_001830645.1 Spirochaetes bacterium RIFOXYC1_FULL_54_7 | reverse complement strand
GGATCCCCAACTCGGCTACAAGAGCGAACTGCTCGCCTACTTTCCAGCGGGACGGTATGGGTCCACTGAGTCCCTCATCTCGGGATACCGCAAGACCCGCAACGCCCTGATACGGGAAGTCTTCCTGCGTGCCAGGGCTGTATTCCATAAGCCGGACCTGGACTTCGGGCAACTCCTTTCTGTCCGCCTTTCGGGCAGAAAAGCCGGTGAGGGCAGCCCGGACCAGGCAGCCCTTCGCTTTGCCAAGACAGATGTCTTTGCCGCCCTGCTACACGCAGGCGTACTGCCTCCGGCAACCGACTACCGTGAATTCCGCAAGGCGTACTTCGATTCCGGCCTGTTTTCGGACATCAGACTTCCCAGGCCAACGATTGAAGAAGTAGCCAAAGCTGTCAGGGAAGACGGAGGGTTCATGGTGATTCCCCACCTGGGCCACGAATTCGGTGACGATCCCCGACGACTGGATACCGAACTGCCGCGCCTCCGGCACTGGCTGAAGCGTTTCATGAAACTGGGTATCCATGGCGTGGAACTGTACCGATACCGCAATGCTGCGAGCGAGACACTCAACGAGCTTATCCACCGGGAAGCCCATGCTTTGGGCTACTTCTTCACCCACGGCTCCGACTGCCACGGTCCCGGCTCCGGCAAGGATTCAGAGGGCCTGTTCTGGGGTGAGTTTGAGGGTTTTCCGCCTGACTGTACACCGCCGCTTGGCAGCGCGCAACCAGACGGCACAGACAGGATTGTTTCGTCGTCCGACAGGGTCGGTACGGCTATGAATGGAAAGGACTGAAAGATGGCGCACTGCATTGTCCCCGAGGCGGACGCAATTCTGGACCACGAATATTCACTCCACGAGAAGGGTTTCGTCCGTCTTGTAGACTACCTCGGAGGCGATGCCCGGATAGTCCAAGCCGCCAGGGTCTCCTACGGTAAAGGCACCAAGACGGTGCGAGAGGACGCCGGCCTCATAGACTACCTCCTGCGCAATGAGCACACCTCTCCCTTCGAGCAGGTGGTACTTACCTTCCATATCAAGATGCCGGTTTTCGTAGCCAGGCAGTGGATACGGCACCGCACTGCCAGGGTAAACGAGATTTCAGGACGCTACTCGGTGATGAAGGACGAGTTCTGGCTGCCCGAGCCTGCCGCAGTGGCCATGCAGAGCCCGGACAACAAACAGGGCAGGAAGAACGAGGCAGTCCCGCCGGAACAAGCCTTGGAAATCATAGAGACCCTCAGGGCGGGCCAGAAGGCGGCCTACAGTGGCTACAAAAAACTCGTAGATGCCGGCCTGGCCAAGGAACTGGCCAGGGTAAACCTGCCTCTGTCCCTGTACACCGAGTGGTACTGGCAGATAGACCTGCACAACCTGTTCCGCTTCCTGTCCTTACGCATGGATGCCCACGCCCAGCGCGAAATTCGCGACTATGCCGGTGTGATCCTTGAAATAAGCGAAAAGGTATGCCCTCTGGCCTGCACTAGCTTCAGAAGGCACATGCTGAATGGCCTCAGGCTGTCGTCAGAAGAAGCTGCTGCTTTCTCACGATTGCTGGCTGGCGGTGAATCCGGTCTGACAGGCAGGGAAATGGAAAGGCTGGCTGAAAAACTGGCAAGAATAAAATAAAAAAACCCTCCACTAATGCACCACCCCCATACTCCTTCTGTATTCTCAAGGGAAACACA
>MIBM01000148.1:0-276 GCA_001830645.1 Spirochaetes bacterium RIFOXYC1_FULL_54_7 | reverse complement strand
TTGCGGGGGTAGATCTGGATGTTCCGGAATCCAGCCGTTTTACCCTGCTGGGAGCCAACGGGGCGGGCAAGTCTACCCTGGTGCGGATACTCTGCACCCTGCTGCACGCGGATGCCGGATCGGCCACGATTTGCGGGCAGTCACTGTCCGGCGGAACGGGTGCCATACGAGCCCACATCGGGGTGGCCCTCCAGGATACCAAGCTTGACCCCGAGCTGGATGCACGGGCACAGCTCCGGTTCCAGGCCAGGCTTTTCGGTCTTTCCAGGCAACAAG
>MIBM01000147.1 GCA_001830645.1 Spirochaetes bacterium RIFOXYC1_FULL_54_7 | reverse complement strand
TATTTATGGCGCAATCGAGTTTTCGGCTAGGTTTTATTTTGGCGCAACACGCCATGCCAGATACCGGACAGGAAACCAGCTGGTTCCTCCGGTGTAGCCTTGCCGTCACCAGGCAGGCAGGAGCTGAGCACCAGCACCAGTCCGATGGCCACCAACGTCAGGATCAAGCTCGCGTATCGTTTGGTTCTCATCCTTCGGTATGTACCACGGGCACGACCAAAATGCAAGTTCCCCGAAAACAGTGGGATTTTTCCTGAAATCGGTTACACTATACCCAGCATGAACCAGCAGGACGCAATAAGGCAACTATTCGAGGATTCAGGTTTCCAGGCCAGGCTGTCTGCCCTTGGCTTTTTTGTCATGGATCTAGCCGGTGGCAGGACCTTTCCAAGTTCCGTATGGAAGGCCCTGGGTTATGGCAACGAACCAATGATAGGCCAGTCCCTCATTGACTTGGTACATCCGGATGACATCGGATTTTTTGCCGCCGAGATGGAAGAACTCCTGGCAGGCCGAAGGGATAGTCTGTCCGGAACCTTCAGGGTGCGGCGCAAGGATGGCTCCTGGACCTGGCTGGAAGTCTTGTACAGCATACTGTACCGGTCTGTTGACGGTAGGCCGCAAGTAATCCTCGGACACGACCAGGACGTAGATGGCATCAAGCGCGCCGAGCGGGAAAGCCGCGAACGTCTTGAAGAGCTTGAAACAATCCGCCAGGTAACCCGGGATCTGGGCAACAGCCTGGATCTCCAGGAGACGGTTGGCTCGATACTGGAGCACACCAGACGGGCCATCCCCTACGACAAAGCCACTGTCCAGCTCCTTGAAACCAGCTGGCTGCAGGTGATTGGCAGTTACGGTTTCATAGACCCTGCGGCAACCATCAAACTCCGCTTCAACTACCCGGTCGCCGGCAGTCCCAGCACCCTGGCCCTGCAATCCAGGAAGCCAGTGGTCTGCAACGATGTGCTGGCTGACTTTCCGGAATTCCACCAGATACCCGGCGAGAAGCCCATACTATCCTGGCTTGGCATTCCCCTCATCGCCAATAACGAGGTTCTTGGACTCATGGCCCTGGACAGCGTTATAAAAGGCTTTTATACCCCCAGGCACCAGCGCATTGCCGAGATGGTCGGTAGCCACATGGCCCTGGCCATGGAGAAAGCCTTCCTCTACCTCAACATGCAGAACATGGCCAAGACTGACAGCCTCACCGGTATTGGCAACCGCCACAGCCTGCGCATCCAGGGTGGCCTGCTTTTCGAGCATGCCAGGACCAACCAGAAGATGCTTACCTTCATGATGGCAGATCTTGACCATTTCAAGCTTCTCAACGATAGACTTGGACATGATGCAGGTGATGTCGTCCTGGCAGAAACCACGTCCATCATGTCGTCGAAGTTGCGCTCCCATGACCTTTTCATCAGGTATGGAGGAGAGGAATTCCTGGCCATCCTCTCCGACACTGATGCCAGACGCGGCCATGAGATCGCCGAGCGCATACGCTGTGCGGTGAATGAACACGCCTTCATGGATGCTGGTCACAAGATTACCGTAAGTATCGGCGTACACAGTGCTGTACCCCTTCCCGGGGATACCCTGATGGGCTTCATCACCGCCGCCGACAAGGCCCTGTACAAGGCCAAGGAGCAGGGCCGGGACAGGGTCATGGGTAGCTGTGATTGATGCCAGCCACATCGTTCCCCTGTCCGACCTGCTGCAGGATCCGTTGCATGACCCGCTCTACAACCACAGGGAGGCCCTGAATGTCCCGCGCCTTTGTAAACGACGACGCTCTTGATGCCAGCCAGGACGAAGCTCCCCAGCTGCGCATACCCATACCCCCCGGCTCGCGTAACTATGTTACCCCTGAAGGTGCCGCCACACTGGTGGACGAACTGAGCTTCCTGGAGACCGTTGAACTGCCGCGCATCAAGGCAGACATAGAGCGCGCGGGCAGGGGAGGTGGGCAGACATAGAGCGCGCGGGCAGGGGAGGTG
>MIBM01000146.1:11417-14197 GCA_001830645.1 Spirochaetes bacterium RIFOXYC1_FULL_54_7 | reverse complement strand
GATATCTTCGGCTCTGGTGCTGATGCCCAGTAATTCTGAAATGAGGATGACTGAATCTGCAAGCTTCCCCAAACCCCGGGCCTTCGATACAGCCAAGGCTGCAAAACCAGGCTCGGCTGCCTTTGGCGTAAGTTCGGCAACCAGGGTTTCAACGGCATTGCTCTCAGCTCCAGCCGGTGTAGCCGAAAGAAGTATGGCCACCAATAAGGGCAAGCCGAACTGAATGAACTTCGCCTTCGGATATGGGAATCCCATCAGCCTGTCCTCAATCCTGATCGAAGGAGTCTTGGGGCGGTGCTGGTTTATGCCTGCCCTTCTTGGGAGGTGGCAAAGTTGCACCGAAGGATGGCCCCTGTTCGCCTGAAAGATAACCTCGGTCAATTCCAGTATCTCTCTCTCTACCAGAATTTTTATCGACTCCATAACCTCGCTTGATAGGGCTTGCGCGTTTCACTGATTTCCGGCCAAACGAAAGTGGAAAGGCCATCAACAGGCCAAGGAGAAACGATGCCAGTATCGTGATCACCACCGGAACATTGGTGAAGGTATGGAAGGCCACCGATACATCGCAGCGGTTTTCAAGGTTGAACCCGATAAACACCAATACCATGCTC
This sequence comes from Spirochaetes bacterium RIFOXYC1_FULL_54_7, assembly GCA_001830645.1. GTDB lineage: Bacteria > Spirochaetota > Spirochaetia > Treponematales > UBA12059 > MIBM01. The sequence goes on along the minus strand of MIBM01000146.1, from coordinate 13,583 downwards.
ATGGTAATTATGAAAGCCAGCAGTTTCCAAGGCATCATCGAACCTCCTCGGCCTTGAATGTATTTCCTCTAAGGGACAGTAAGCGGACTCTGGCAAAATTACCAATGTGCCGCTTGTCTCCGGAAAAGACAACCATCATGTCATGGTCAGTCCTGGCCAGCAATTCATCCGGATTCTTGCTTGACGGCCCTTCCACCAGAACCTCGAATCCACGGCCTATGAAAGACTTCATCGCTGCTCGTGTCAGTTCTTTCTGCAGGGCAATGACCCTGGCCAGCCTTTCCTTCTTGACGATGTCAGGAATCTGGTCAGGCAAGGTGGCTGCAGGAGTCCCTTCCCGGGGATTGTAGTGATACATGTAGGCATAGGCAAACCGGGCCTTGGCCATCAGAGAGAGCGTGTCCTGGACATCTTCTTCGGTCTCACCAGGGAACCCCATTAGAATATCGGTAGATAACGACAGATCTGGTATGGCTTTGCGCATCCTGTCCACAAGATCCATGTAGAAACCACTAGTGTACTTGCGGTTCATGGCCCCAAGAATCCTGTCCGATCCGTGCTGGATGCACAGGTGGATGTGTTTGGCCAGCAAAGGATCCTTTGCTATTACAGCTATGGTTTCATCGGAAAGGTCTTTTGGATGGCTGGATATGAAGCGTATACGACCTATCGCCCCATTCCGTGCACGGTCAGCAACGGCCTTCAGAAGGTCCGGAAACAGCAAGATCTGTCCGTACTGTTCCCAGTGCCAGGAGTTGACATTCTGGCCAAGAAGTGTAATTTCCCTGACGCCTCGGGCTGCCAGGGCATCGACTTCTTCCAGTACAGATTCCAGGCTTCGGGATACTTCCCGTCCGCGGACATGCGGGACAATGCAATAGGAACAGAAATTGTCGCAGCCGTGCATGATGGGCAGGAAGGATCTGAACGAACCTTCCTCCCAGTGGGAACCAGCGAAAGAAAACACCGGCGTTTCATCTATTATGGCTACCCCATTTCCAGAAGATACGGAATCAAGGATCCTGCCCAATGATTGTTTCTGGAAATTCCCGAGGACAAAATCGATGGCTGGTTGCCTGGCTATCATCTCGGCCTTCATACGCTCCGCCATGCAGCCGGTCACGATTAGGGTAAAGAGACGGATTTTTTTCTTTGCCGCATAGTGGGCAACGCGGCCCCAGGCCCTGTTCTCGGCTGTTATGCGTACAGAACAGGTGTTTATCATTACAAGATCAGCTTCTTCGGCTTCGTTGGCCCTGGACCAGCCTCTGTCCCTGAAGTCGACTTCCATCGCCGCAGATTCGGCTTTGTTCATCTGGCAGCCGTAGGTTTCAATGAAATAGCGCATAGACTCCCATCGTGTACTTGATATCTGCTGCATCGGCAACGAAGACCTAACGTGGATGCGCTACCTTGAAGGCTTCGAAGCACCAGGGTTGCAATGCTCCGGAGCACTTACTTTACGGCACTCCGGAGCAGGACCGGGATCAGGACCTGGACTTGAGACCCTTGACGAATTTGATCAGGTTGAAGGCACCAAAACCGATCAGACCGATTCCAGCGAGGCCGAGGAAGAAACTGGTAAGACCTTTGAGCAGAAAGGAACCAAGCCCTAGAACTCCGGCACCGATCAGTATCGTGCCAGTCATCTTGTCGGTCCTGGCCTTGCCTGCCAAGCCCATGATTCCAAGGGCTATCAGACCACCTCCGAGTATCCATCCCACCACTGGAAGATGGAGCAGTGTGTTGAACAACAGCATGGCCACACCTGCGCCAGTAGACATCACGCCGCGCATACCGTTCTTACGAACTTCTCCGGCATCGGCAGGATAATAATCACCCATCTAAACCTCCCTTGTTGGCCACCTTATGGAATTCCCGCCACCGTTAAGGCTGGGGGCAGGGTTTTTACCCTGTGCAGGTGCCTGTGTCTAATATAGCCAATACAGCGGGCCACGGTAAAGCACTCAATGCCTGAAGCAACGCTGGCCGGTGAATTTCATGGCCGCGCCGTACTGGTTGCAGGCATCGATGATATCCCAGTCACGGGTGGAGCCTCCTGGTTGTATTACAGCGCTGATCCCTTCTGCCAATCCGACCTCCAGACCGTCACGGAAGGGGAAGAAGGCATCGGAAGCCATCACGGCGCCGGGGAGGCCTCCTTTG
>MIBM01000146.1:9963-11285 GCA_001830645.1 Spirochaetes bacterium RIFOXYC1_FULL_54_7 | reverse complement strand
GTTCAGCTTTAGTAGGTTCCCGCTGAACCACATGTTCCTGGCCCTTATAGGTGGTCCGGGCTACCAACAGATCTTCAATCCCACCTATGGAGGAGGCAAAGGAGGTCTGTACCACACAGGCACCATCCAGCAGGGTCTTGAAGTCAAGGTTGCGTACAGGCGCATATTTTGCAAGATTCCCGATACCGGGAATGCGCATTATCCTCAGATTCTTCCTGGCACCCAGTATATCAAGAGTACCGGGCGCGTACTCCGGAGCAGCTACGACCTCACAGTAAGAGGCCGCTATTTCAGTAGCCGTTGGCAGGTCAAGTTCCCGGTTGAGTACAACCGCACCGCCAAAGGCAGCTACCCGGTCTGCCATGTAGGCTTCGTGGTATGCTTCCTGCGTCGAGCCACCGAGGGCCACTCCGGATGGATTGTTGTGCTTCATGACAGCACAGGCAGGGCTATCCATCAAGTAACGAAGGATGGCAAGGGCGCTGTCTACATCGGTAAGATTGGTTTTGCCAGGATGTTTGCCGAACTGCAACAACTGGGCAGCAGTTACCAGTTGTCCATCGGGACTGGCCAGCAGGGCTCCGGCGATGGAAAGATTCCCGCCCACAGGCCTGTACAAGGCCGCAGGCTGGTCGGGATTCTCGCCATAGCGCAGACCACGACGGTGACCTTCGACCGACCACTCAACCTTTTCATAGACCATGGAAGCGGGTATGCCCGCGGCATCCCTGAAAACAATCTCCATGGACGGAGGAAATACATCGTCCGCAAAATCGCGGTACATGGCAGACAGACTCTTGGTATCCATCGGACGAGCATAACTTAAACAGCAGTCATGGACAATATCATTGGCCCTCTCGTGCCTTTCCTGCACGGCACGATGCTCTGCTTGTTGTCAGCCCAGCTTGTAGGAAGCAGACAAAGTCGCGGTATCTATACCCTCCAGATAGGAGGCAATGGATGCCTCGTATTCAGACTGACGTTTGAAAACCGCTCTGGCCAGTCTGGCACGGTCGTCCAGAGTGGTGCAGCCGCGCCCGGCCTCAAGGACCTCCGCCAGCCAGGCGTACTGCCCGGGGTGGCAAACTGAGGCTACCCGAAGGAAATTCTTTGCGGCCGCGCGCAGCATGCATGGGCCACCGATGTCTATGTGCTGCCGGACGGATTCCAGGCTGCCACCTTTTGCTGATGCCTCGCTAAAGGGGTAGAGGTTCCCTATGACCATATCAAAAGGGATAGACCCGGTGCGCTCGATATCCTGGGCGTGGGCCTCATCGCCTGCTTCTGCCAGGAGGCCAAGATAGACCTTCCAGTCCAGGGTT
>MIBM01000146.1:8880-9917 GCA_001830645.1 Spirochaetes bacterium RIFOXYC1_FULL_54_7 | reverse complement strand
TCAACATGACCTCGACCAGGGAGCCAAGCCCGGTTTTATCATAAACCGAAACGATGGCATTCAGAACTGGAACCTTGTCCTGAACGGTATTGACTGAATTGAAAGCCATCACCTTTCCTCCATTGCTGCCCGGGGGCTCTGCTGCCAGGAACTTTGCTTCCCGGGGACTTTGCTTCCCAGAAATTTTACTGCCCAGGAGCTTCGTATTCAACCAGAGCATAGGCCGAATGGTTGTGTATGCTCTCGAAATTCTCGGCTTCAACCTTGAAACGTGGAAACGCACCAACCTCAAGCAGGCCTGTATAGACTTCCCTTACCACGTCTTCCACAAAGCGGGGATTATCATAGGCCTTCTCGGTTACATACTTTTCGTCGTCCCGTTTCAGCAAGGTGTAGACATCACTGGATGCAGCTTTTTCAACCACCGAGATGATGTCCTCGATCCAGAAAAAAGGACCAAGCTTGACCGTAACGCTGACTATTCCCCGCTGGTTGTGGGCACCGTATTCACTTATGGCTTTGGAGCAGGGACAGACCGTCTGTATAGGAACATGCACACTGACCAGGAATTCCCGTTCGGAGGCCGAAACTTTGCCTGCGTATGAACAGTCGTAACTCATGATGCTTTTCTGTCCGGAGACCGGAGCTGCTTTTTCAACGAAATACGGGAAGTGTACATCCGAGTAGGCTGTCTCCGCTTCAAGCACATACCGGACCTCATCGAGCATACGCAGGAAGCGCGGCATGGACAGGTCCCGGCGATGCTCATTGAAAACCTCGATGAAACGACTCATATGGGTGCCCTTGAAATCATGGGGCAGGTCGGCATACAGGTTTACCAGCGCGGTGGTATGCTGAAGCGAGTTGGCTCTGTCCAGAACCGTGATGGGATAGCGTAGCCCTTTTACACCGACTTTCTTGATAGGTATGCGGCGTTCGTCCTTCATACTCTGGATGTCGGTCATCTCGCAGCAGCCGTTCACAATTGGCCAGCCGCCCGTTCAGCGGACTCTACGGTATTATGGAGCAACATGGTG
>MIBM01000146.1:5088-8841 GCA_001830645.1 Spirochaetes bacterium RIFOXYC1_FULL_54_7 | reverse complement strand
GAGCCGGCTACCTCGCTGACCCCCTGGAAATCCACATCGCCTACCAGACGCCAGCCCTTGGCCCGGGTGGCATCGTTTACCCGGTTCACGCCGACATCGATGACACAGGCTCCGGGTTTGACCATATCGGCCTTTATAAGTTCAGGTACACCGGCACAGGCAATTATTATGTCTGCCTGACGGGTATGATAGCCAAGATCCTTGGTACCAGTGTGGCAGACAGTTACTGTCGCGTTGATATTCTTACGGACCAGCAGATTTGCGAGGGGCTTGCCAACAATATTCGATCGACCAACCACAGCTACATGGGCGCCTTTGGTCGGCACACCTGCCCGCTCGATCATCTTGATGACGCCATGGGGTGTACAGGGGATGAAACAAGGATCGCCGATGATCATCCGGCCGATATTGATCGGGGTAAACCCATCTACATCCTTGTCAGGATTGATGGCTTCTATGACCGTCTTGTCGGATAGATGCTTCGGCAACGGCAACTGGACCAGAATGCCGTGTACTGCTGGATCGGCATTGAAGGCCCTGACAAGATCCAGGAGTTCCTTCTCGGTTGCATCGGCTGGAAGCTTGCGTTCAAAACTGGCCATGCCAAGCTCCTCACAGGCCTTTTCCTTTGCGGTCACGTACGAAATACTGGCCGGATCCTCTCCTACCAGAATCACCGCCAATCCGGGTTTGATACCCTTGGCTGCCAAGGCCTTGACCCGCTCGCCAATTTCATTCCGGATATCCTCAGCCAATGCCTTGCCGTCTATAACCAATGCAGCCATCGAATACCTCCAAAAGTACGGTTTTGCGTCCACACTACGCAGTCAATAGATAATAAATAAAAGCAGGCAGCTTGTCACGGGCTACGGGGCTACCTGTTGGCCATGATTGTTGCTCGGTTTACTTTTCTGTTAAACCGGTTTATAAATGAAATTCAAGTTGCTTTTCCAAGTGCCGATACAAGGCCGAGGAGGATGAATGAAACCCCGAACCGATCCATCATTGGGCGGACAATCGATCTACCAGATATTTCCCAGGAATTTCACGCCCGAAGGAACCCTGGATTCGGCCATACCTGAACTGGCCCGCATAGCCGGACTCGGTTTTGATATCATTTATCTGACACCTGTCCATCCGGTTGGAACCCTTGCCCGCAAGGGACTACTTGGCAGTCCATACGCCATAGCGGATTACCGGATTGTGGATCCGGCACTTGGGGGGGAAGAAGCCCTGGACCATTTCCTTGCCGCGGCCCACTCCCTTGGCCTCAAAGTCATCATGGATATGGTTTTCAACCATGCCTCTCCGGATTCCACCCTGGTAATAACCCATCCGGAATGGTTCATCAAAGGCAGGGATGGCAAGCCTGGCCGCAAGGTGGACGAGTGGTCTGATGTAGTAGATCTGGACTTTTCAGTCCCCGCATTGCGTACCTGGTTGATGGAAACCTTGTTGCTATGGGTTGATCACGGCGTGGACGGCTTCCGTTGCGATGTAGCAAGTTTGGTACCTGTTGATTTCTGGCTAGAGGCACGGAAACGCACGGATGCTGTAAAGCCGACAATCTGGCTGGCTGAAAGTGTCCACAAAGAATTTGTAGGCCATATGCGCTCCCTTGGCCATTATGCAGCCTGCGATTCAGAACTGCACAGTGCCTTCGATCTGACCTACGATTACGATGGGCGTGAATACCTGGACTGCTACCTCCGGGGTGAAAAACCCATCAGCGCCTACCTGGAGTTCATGGAACTACAATCCTGGATGTATCCCGCGGGCGCCCTCAAAGCCAGGTGTCTTGAAAACCACGACCAGGAACGCATAGCCAGGCTTGTACCCCAGCCTGACAGACTTATAAACCTGAACGCCTTGTGGATGCTCCTGCCAGGAACCTACTTTGCATACATGGGCCAGGAGTGGGCACTTTCACACAAGCCGGACCTCTTCTCAAAAGACCCTCTGGACCGGAGCACCATCGACGAACGACATTCAGCATTCTTTGCAGCTGCCCATCCAGTCCTCAAAGAACTTCGTGGATCGGCAACAGACTGCAGCTACAGGGAACTGGCCTCCGGCGTAGTGTTGGCTGAAGGCCGGAATGCCCAAGGGACTGTCTATACCGGAATCTTCAACCTGGATGGCCGCCGGGGTCATGTCGACATGGTCAAAGCCGGCATAGCTGGTTTGAAAGGCAGGGATGCCCTGAAGGGCGGCACTGTTACAATTGGCAAGCAACTTGAATTGTGTGGAGAGCCTTTGATACTTTTACCTGTTTGACCAGTCGTCGAAGTAAATCCCGATCCCGGAATGACACCGACCGTCAACCACTCTGACCGGAAATCACTCTGACCATCAGGCACTGAGGTCTGGGACTATGCTAAGCCAGAAGCCCGTCCAGATGGGATCGTAGAAGATCCAGACCTTCTGAGAAGAGCCCTTGTTCGAGAATAAGGCTGATAGCCAGATAGCCATCCCGTTCGGTATCAAAAAAGTAGCCAGGGTGCACGTACAGACCTGCTTCCCTAAGGAGTCCCAGTGACAGCTCTTCGTCCGTGCATACCCGGGGGTACTCCACCATGGCCGTCCAGCCACCATCACAGCGCAGCACCCGGTATGGAGAATCACCCGAACCAAGGATAGCCCTGGCACAGTCCAGATTCGCTTGCAGGCGGAAACGAAGATCCTGGATGAAAGTATCAGCCTTGGCCAGCAAGGCCGGCAGGGCATTCATGACAGGTGCTCCAACAGACAGATAGGTGTCGGCTATGATTTCAAGCTTGTCCTCAGCCTCGGCCAGAGCCGCTGCCGGGCCGGACAGGCGCATCCAACCCAACTTGAACTGGGGTAAGCCCAGCATTTTGGATAGCCCATCAAGGGCAAATACCAGAACGCAACCTTCTCCGCCGAAACTTTCAGGCTGGCCTTCAGCCTCCAGACGGTACGGCAGGAAGACTTCGTCTGCAATTATGGCCATACCCGTCTCACCGCACAATTCCAAGATAGCCTGACGTTCGTCCAGGGCTACATACGACCCAGTTGGATTGTTGGGATGTATGAGTACCAAGGCCTTGGCCCCTGTGCCCAGAGCCCTGTCCCGCAAGTGGTCAAGATCGATCCGCCAAGGCCCGGGATGGTGATACTCAAGGCGGTACGGCTCTGCCCGGACAGATTCCAGGCCTGCCAGGTAGTCAAACAGGGGGTAACCTGGTTTGGGTACCAGCACTGCATCACCAGGGTTACATAGCAGCTTGAACAACCAGGAATAAGCTTCGGAGGTGCTTGCACTCAGGAAATAATCTCTGGCAGAACCACCAAACCGTCCTGACAACGCTTCCCTGGCAAGGGGTATACCGCGTGGATCCGGAACATACCGACCGGTGTCGGCATGGGCAAGGGTCTCTATGGCCCCGGGCACCGACAAGCCGCATGAACCAGGATTGCTGTCTGCAAGGTTGATTATCCTGCGCCCGGATGATCTGGCCAGAGCCAGTTCGGATCCCAGGGTATTGAGCCCCTGCCTGCCAGGCAAACGGTCTGAAAACTGTGCCAAGGCCTATCCTCCTGTCAAACCGGGCTGTACCCTGCAAACCAGGCTGTACCCTACGGAACCCGGGAAGGGATGGTAGTCCAGGGTCTACAAAAAAACAATACAGTACGGGCAAGGTCTTCTGCATCGTTGACCATGTGTTGTATAATCATTATACCGTTGCTTTATTCTCCGGCATACCATGAACTTCATACAGAGGCATGGCA
>MIBM01000146.1:0-5035 GCA_001830645.1 Spirochaetes bacterium RIFOXYC1_FULL_54_7 | reverse complement strand
TCCTGTTTGCCATGGTTCTGACTGGGGTTGCTGTCAGCATGTACATTACAGTCGCTGCATCTGTGGAGAATGCCGTGCTTGGCAACATCACCAGGGATATGGCGCTGGCGGCACGGGATTTTGAAATATGGCTATCGGCCAAGACCGGTACCCTGGAGACCTTGCGCCATGCAGCACTGCTTTTGACCAACGATCCGGTGGGGTTGCAGAATCTGTTGGCATCCGCTACAGAGGCCGATCCGGACATTCCCTGGATCTATTTCGGGACTTCGCTTCGTTCAGGGAAAAACGAGGTACTTGCCAATGGGGTCGTCAAGTCCGGTGATGGCTACTACATCGATGGATCTGGCTGGACCCCGGGCAAGGATTATGACTGGACGGAGCGCCCCTGGTTCAAACAATCAAAGGTGTATCCAGATATTGTTATTGGCTCTCCTTGCACTGATGATGGAACCGGTGAGACAGTAGTCTCCATCTCCCTGGCCTGTAAAATGGAAGATGGAGACCTCTTCGGTGTAATCGGTGCTGATGTCAGAATATCCAGGCTTACTACTGTTGTTTCAATGCGTAGATTTACCCCCAACTCCCGTTCTTTCCTTGTCAACAGGGAAGGATTCTTCGTGACAGGTGAAGAGCGCATCTCCGAAGAATCCATCATACCGGGACCTAATGTCTTTTCTGATGTTTCGCCTCTGGCGGGCATGAAGACAAGTATGAATGCCTATGACCGCACATCCGGCTTCCTGCCCAAGGAAAACCTCTTCTATGCCTCATCCAGAGTACCCCGAACCAACTGGCTAATCATAGCGGCGGGACCCATTGCCGATGTAGCAAGGCCTGTGTACAGGTTCTACCGGGCCTTGCTGATCATTTCAGGGATTGCCATGCTGGCAGCCATGGGTTTTGCAATACTTGAGTCCCGGTTCCTGTCCAAGCCCATAGAAAAATTAAAGCAGGGTGCAATAGCCTTGGCCGCAGGTGATCTTGCCTACCGGGTCAACATAGAAACCAAAGACGAATTCGGCGAACTCGGTGAATTCTTCAACCATGTAGCGGTAAGCCTGAAGAACAATATGGACCGGATCAATGAGCAACGCGATGAAATTGAACGGTATTCCCAGACCCTTGAGAAAAAGGTCTTTGAAAGAACCATGGATCTAAAAGAATTGAATAGACTTCTCCGTCTCAGGAATGACCAGATGGAAGAAGAAGTGCAGATGGCTGCGGCGGTACAGAGGAAGATTGTACCTACAGAAGCTGAACTGCCAAAGGTACAGGGACTTTCCTTTGGAGCCAGGTACTTGGCAATGGAAAATGTGGGGGGTGATCTGTACGATGTTCTGGACCAAGGTGGTGGCCGGTTTGCCTTCATCATCGGTGACGTCTCCGGCCATGGAATACCTGCTGCCCTCATTGCGGCCATGGCCAAGGTAAGTTTCAGGGCTCATGCTATGCCCGGACGCTCTCCGGAGGCAGTCATGGCCGACGCAAACAAGGATTTGTGCGAACTCATAGGTGGTGAAACCTATTTTGTTTCCGCCTTCCTGGCAATTCTGGACAGCACCACAGGAAGTCTCAGCTTTACCAATGCCGGCCACCCCCCGGCATACCTGAGACGCGCCCAGGGACAGATAATGGAACTGGATGTCCAAGACGGGCAACTCTTGGGCATTGCCGAAGACTACATCTGTGGAATCAGTTCCATAGTTATGGAAAAAGGTGATCGGCTGTTCATGTATACCGATGGCATCATTGAAGCCCGATCGCCGGAGGGCAAGTTCTACGATTCCCCCAGGCTCATCGATTTCTTCTCGGCGTACGGTGGTGCAGATCCAGCGCACTTCGCCGGATTACTGCTGGACGATGTCCAGACCTTCTGTAGAGGAGCCAGCCAATCGGATGACAGGGCAGTTCTTGTGGTTGGGTTCGATGATGTCACAGAGACAAAGGCCTATCAGGATTCCAATGACTCACTGGAAAGCACTTCTACCATACCGCACGACGGCCATACCAAGGACGCCGCCTTGGTCCTGGAGGACCTCCGGATACGGCGGCCTGAAGACCCACGCATCATGAATGCCCTTGCCCTGATTCGACTCAAACTGGGTGATGTGGCTGGAGCGGAACGCCTGTTACGAACCGCTACATGCATAGCCCCGGAAAGCCTTGAATATGCTAAAAACCTTGCTGATATCATTTCAACAGAAGAATCCTGAACCCCTACAGCTTCGAAGTTGAGAATCAGGCACCAGGAATCGGCTCAGGCAAAATCCACAATCCAACCAGGGAATTCTGCCAGGATAGCCAGCTTCAGATCCCGTTCGATGGATGATTTCATCATGTCATTTATCAGGCTGCAGGCAGGACATTCAGCACCAGCGGCAGGAGCAAAATTCATGTGGGCTACAATGGTTTTGTCTGCAGCATAATAAGTTAGCTTGCTTACAAGACCAAGATCGGCAAGGCTCAGTTCTGACTGTGGTTCCTTGACATTGGCAAGGATGGCATCAAATTTGGCACTTATGGATCGATCCAATTCCATTTACACCTTCTCCTTTTCGAGAAAAACCGGTAAGCGTTTGAAAATGGCATCCAGATTATCCTTGGTCTGCCCCTGGATAGGGTTGGCATAAATAAAAAATGTTTTGGTCTCAGGATAGGCACAAAAGTGTCTGATCCTTGCCGCATCGGGCAGGGCTTCAAGCAATTTATCCAGTTCTGATGAGAGATCGGCACCACGCCAGAGCAGTACGAAGTTTTTATTGCCCTTGCGGCTATCCTGACGCTGCATGGAATCCATTCCATCGATATTTGCCTTCCTGAGGTAAGCGGCTTCAACAATATGCCCTTCACCCCTAAGCTTCTTTTTAGTGAAAATATTTATAAAAAAACGATCGCGTACACCTATCAACAGAGAAAAAGGAAGGTATAGCAGCGAATGTCTAGGACTGAGGGTGATGGTGCCTTTGGCGTTGGTAAACGGCGCTGGCAAAGCATAAGCAAAGTTGTACCCTATCGCGCCGCCGATATTGACATAGTTTGTTGATACTGGTTTCAGCACTTCCTCGATATCCTTGGAAAGACGTGCTACTACCCAGCGGTTTTTCTTCATGCCATAGAAGTAAGCACCGGTCGCGACGGCAGCCAGTATGATGATAGCGGTAAGGCCCAAGGGATTCATGATGTTCCTTCGTGGAGAGTATTCAGATGGTGGCCAAGAAATCGGCCACTAGTTTACTGGTGTCAATGTGGGATAAATCATCCCTTTTATGCAAGCCACCAGGAAGAAAATCAAATTCAAACATAGGTGAGGTAGCCAGCCGCTCATCCAGGACCCATGAGGCCGTTGAAACACCCCTCTTGTTCAGGCAAATAGCGGAAAGCGGGATTTTAATACGATCAAGTTCTTCCTTGATACGATGGGCTTCAGACACTGACAGTTTGTCAGGATTCAATACCACTGCCACATAACTTTCCTTGCCAAACAGCGAAGCAAGCAGATCAAGTCTGCGCTTTATTGAACCAAGTTTGCCGTAGACCTTGTCATCATCCTTGTCAACACAACTCGATGCTACTGGAGAGTCGGGATTGATCCTGGTAATTGTATTGCGCTTCTTGAGTATACGTTCCCTCATTTTTGTCAGTTCGGCTATCCACATGTTCGAGATGGCAGGCATGGCAAGAAAACGCAAAGACAGGGCTGTTGGAGGGGTGTCATATACAACAATATCGTAATCGCCTGCCAGATTGCACCGAATATGTTCTATTGCCCAAAGCATAGCATACTCTTCCGTACCTGGAGAGTATTTCATGATGTCAAAGAAGGAATCCAGGTTAAGGGTCAGGTTGTATGAGTAGGTGGTGGCCATCTCGTCCCTGCTCTCCTTCAAATATTGCTCCACCCAGAAATTCAGATCTATCTCCAAGGCATACAATCGTGGCTCTACCTCTACAGGTTTACCATCAAGTTTCACCCCGAGGACGTCACCAAGATTGTGGGCTGGATCAAGAGAAGCCACGAGCACGCGTTTGCCTGACCTGGCCAAGGCCAGGGCAAAGGCTGCTGAACTCGTGGTCTTGCCCACCCCTCCCTTGCCTAGAAAGAAAGCATTTGTTTTCAAAGTACATACCACCTGTCTCAGTCTACATCCAGTATGCTCATCAGGGAACCAATGGGGTCGTGAGCCATATCCGATCGCGCCAACATGATGGTCAGTTCCCTTTCCATGTAGGGCAATAATTCAATGGCAATCGGGACGGGAGGAGACGGCATACCGACAAACCCGCCAAGGATCAGAAGTGAGAATATGTTCTCCAGTTCCTTCAGCTCGAATTCCAGGATTTCAGAGGCTTTTCCACGGTTGACCTGAAGTACTATGGCGATGAATCTTCGCCATTTTGCCATAAACGAAGTCATTGTTCCCCCATCACCACCAAGCACGTTGTTGATTGGCTGCTGATTAGCTGCTGATTAGCTGCTGATTTCCCGCGGATTATTCAACTATATGATAACAAGAATGGCAGGAAAGAAAAAGCCGGCACCGGGTCAGCTGGACCCGGTGCCGACATCAGGTTTTATCAGGCAGAAGCTTTGATACCGCTACCTTTGTAATTCTTGAGGAAGGCAGCGATCATGATAAAATTGAGGATGAGCATGAACAGCGTGATTCCGCCCACAGTCGCACCGGTAATAACCAGATTGGTCTTGGCCATATCGATGAAGAATACCGGGATGACCACGATCTCATACCAGATCAACGCTGAAGTAACCGTTACCCAGAGCAGAACAGCCGGGATGAGCACGAGCATCGTGTAGCTGGGATTGAGTTTCTTGTTTACCCATAGGGCTACAGTAAGCATTACGATGGATGCCAGCAATTGATTTGCTCCGGAGAATGCGGGCCAGAGGGTAGTATACCCGCCAGAGCGTGCAAGGTAGATTCCGACAAAAGCTATGGCCAGGGAAGCCAGCCACTTGTTGCTGATGACCTTGTATGCACCGGGGCTCTTTTCCTTCAGGGGCAGGGCCATTTCC
>MIBM01000145.1 GCA_001830645.1 Spirochaetes bacterium RIFOXYC1_FULL_54_7 | reverse complement strand
TGAACATATTCTTCACGATACGGTCTTCCAGGGAATGGAAGCTGATGGCTCCAACGACACCACCAGGGGCCAGGCATTCGATCGCATCATCCAGGGCCCGTTCTATCCTGCCAAGCTCATCGTTCACAGCGATGCGCAGGGCCTGGAAAACCCGGGTTGCAGGATGTATGCGTCCATACCGGGCCTTTGATGGAACCGCGGCCTTCACGATTTCGGCAAGACGACCGGTATTCTCTATGGAAGAAACAGCCCGTTCGCGACCGATGGCCTGGGCTATCCTCCATGAAAAGGGCTCTTCCCCATAACACTCGAAAACCGATGCCAGTTCGCGTACTTCCAGTTCATTTACAAGTTCCGAGGCGGGCCTCCCAGTTCCCGTATCCAGCCTCATATCCAGTTCCTGATCGGACTGCAGACTGAATCCCCTCCTCGCTTCCCGGAAATGATACATGGATACACCAAAGTCAAACAGGATGATATCCGGCCTATCCCTGCCGTATTCAGCCTCGCCATCCGCCGGTCCCTCCACGCCAGCCCGAAAAGCCTTAAAAAAGACATCAAAAAACGAATTTACCAAACGGACCCTGTCCCCATAAGGGACAAGACGGGCCCGCGCAATCGCCTGCACCTCAGGATCCGCATCCACTCCTATGAGCCGAAGCTCAGGGTAACGCTCCAGAAAGGCAACGGAATGCCCCGCAAGGCCCAGGGTGGCATCCACCATCAAAGGCGCCTTGACTGCGGGCACAAGCTCCCGCAGGGTTTCTTCAAGCATCACCGATACATGACCGCTGTCCATGGCACTCGCCCCGTTCACAGGTTCTGGATATCCAGGGCCTCGGATGCAGCCTCGAACTCTGCTTCCGTAGCCTCGATCCAGGTCTTGTACCCATCCACATCCCAGATTTCAAGCCGTTTTGTAATACCAAGCACCACGCATTCCTTTGAAAGCCCCGCATATTCCCTCAGTGACTGTGGGATGGCGATGCGCCCAGCCTTATCTATCTCCACTTCCTGGGCAGGAGCGATGATCCGCCTCTGGATTATGCGTGCCTGTTGATGGAAGAGGCTGGTAGCGGCAAACAGTTGCTCGGAAAGTGCAGTCCATCGCTCGGGAGTGAACAGCCACAGGCATTTGTCCACACCCTGGGTAACCACGAGCAGGCTTCCTGGCAGACCGGAGCGCAATTTTGCCGGTAACGAAATGCGTCCTTTGTCGTCGAGGGTATTCCTGAACTCACCGGTTACCAAGTCCATATCACTATTTCCCTTTTTTTCCCACTTTATCCCACATCTTCCCTATATCTTACCCTAGTCACCCACAATGTCAACGAACCTATAATATGAAAACAACTAGACAGAATTATTTTCATGGGAACTACTATAAATCTGTATAGATTCATATGGAGAGTTTTGAGTAATTATCGATTATTGTATTTCAGTCCGGCCCAGATCAGGCCGATAAGAGGATTGCGATACAAGCCTGTACCAGATAGAATCCGGCCATGCACATGGAAACAAGCTGGCTGGTATTTCCGGATGGAGACAGGCAGGAAACGCAGCGGAGCCTGCGCCTGGCTGAACTGGTGGACATGAATGGCAACCCTTTGCCAATGCCTCCACCTAGTCCGAGAATGATAGCCTATAGGGTTTTCAGGATACGCAAGATTGAAGAGCGTGGCAGCTCCGACTCCCTGCATTACCTGGAGCTGGTGCCAGCCTCGGAGTTGGTGGATTTAATCCGGTTTAGCTAGCTTTCATTAGACAGAAACAAGCCTCTATTTTGGAAAAACAGTCAGATCCGCGAGATGATGGACCGCATGCATTGAAAACTGCAAGCATGCCGTAGCAGCTGAGGTGACTTCAAGTTCCACAAAATGGCTTAGATCCTCAAACCCTTGAATCTCGGCCTTGATTTCATAAGAAAACAATCTGGACTCGCCCAAGGTGGTGCAAGAGACAGGATGGGGCCAGAAGATGAAGGTGCCAGCGGTATGTTCGACAATGGAACAGGGATTCTGCCAGTTTGAGTCCATCATGGGGACCAAGGCATCGCCGTCATACAACTTGATGGCTATGTTGGAGATTGGTTCGAAATTGGATCCATTGAATAGTCGACCCATTATGGGAGGCAGATTGAATACAGGTCCCGGGATCTCTGCCTGCTCGTCTACCGAAGGATTATGGGGATGGTTTGGACGCTTGCTGGCATTTACTTTGCTCCAGCCTTCCCGGACCATGGACACCACATCTGCAATTCTCTGCAACTTCTCCCCATAATCCTGCTCTACGTACGCCACTCCACGACCGGAAACAACATACTCCGGTTTAAGCCGGTTCAGTACAAAACAGGCTACATCCTGGCGGCATTGCCCACAGGTGCACCAGGAACCGGCACTCCCCTTCTCTTTGGAGTCGAAAAGCTCATTGACCGTATCCAACACAAGATCTTCCATGAGATTATGGATCTCCATGATTGCTCCTCCGGGAATCAGCTGCACGCGCACACCGAGTCAGTCTGTCCTATCATATCATAGTGATGGATGAACTGTGGTTATCAGTGTAGTCATTTTCTGTATATCCGCAAGATACCGCATTAACCACGGCCTGATTCATCAAGCCATCCAGCGGATTGTCAGAAACCCTCTTTACAGGCAATACTGAGTGGTATCAATGAGCAAAGTCCATCTTCTTATGATGATCATGCTTCTGACTCTCGCAGCCTGCGGAAACAGAACTGCTTCCAGGGCCGGCAAGGATTCCATTGCCAGCCAGGAGGCCTCAACGCAGACACCACCAAGCGGGCAGACAGACGACTCTACTACACCAGACACTGATGCAGCAGAACCGCCTGCAACGGCAATGGCAATCTCTGCCTCGGCAGTAGAGGCTACAGTATCTGCCGTAAAAGCCCCAGTATCCGCCGTAAAAGCCCCTGCAGCCAAAGCAGTGGTCGTCCAGCCATCACGATCACTGGCAGGACACGACCGCTTTCTGGTTTCGCAACCCTTTGGAAGAGTCCGTCCTGCTGATTTTGAACTAGGCCTCTTGCTGAACAGAGACATCGATCCATCGATCACCCCTCTTCTCAATGGCCTTGCCCAGGCCTTATCGGATAAAAGACTGGAAGCTGCAGCTTTCAGTAGTCAGGGTCTGATGCTGGCCAGTCTTCTGTACTCTCCAGACCTGGATTCGGCTCCGGCGATCATCAAGGTACGCTACTCGGAACTCAGGCACATGCCTGGAAAAACTTACACAGTAGCCCTGCGGCTATTTTCAGAGCCGGGTTTTGCGGATGGTCTTGCCATTCTTGGTACCAACGAGGATGGAACCTGGCTTATAGAACATCTTGATCTGGAGCTTGAAGGACTCGACAAACCAGGCACTAGAACCGAAATCTGGGATCCTTATGGATATTCGCGGAATTCGTTGGAATGAATTGTCGAAAATACTTTGATTTTTTAACTTAACGTGACACAGTATGATTTACGGAAATAACGATCACCTACGGGAAATGGCGGAACAAGAGCATGGCAAGCCTGGTCAAGAACATCGAAAAGGAATTCCTCCTGAATACGGCCAAGCGTGAAGGCGCTTCGATAACCATGAATACCGGAGGCGGAGCATGGACGGTCCGCATCGTCGATGTGTCAACAAAAGGAATAGGCTTTGCCCACGAAATACCCTTACGGTTGCTCCGGAAGGGCATCAGTTACGAATTCCGTTACAATGTACGTGGACAGACCATAGCCTTCAAAACCCCCATACTCGAACCAGGTGAACGCCGCTTTGTGGCAGCCACCCCCGACAAGATGTACAAGAACCTCAGCCGACGCTACACCAGGCTGGCGCCTCCAGGAGACCTGGCCGCTTCCTTTTCATTCGCCGGTGAACGCTACGATCTGGATTTTCCATCCAGTACGGCCTTCAGTCCAGATGTCGAACCCCAGGCATCCCCGGATTTCAATCCCGCCGACTTGAAGGGCCTGATGCTTGAGTTCGAACGCAAGGCACTGGCCATCGGGAGTGAACGCGGAATCGTCATGTTCAAAGACCGCGATCCGGCCAGTTCCGAGGAGCGCCTGTCATCCCAGACCGGACGATGTTTCTACTTGCCTACCAGCATGGGCGGCATACCTAAATCCGACCCTTTTGCCGAGCGATCCATACTTACCAGGGATGATTTCATTTCATGGTTTGTAGAGACGGGGATGGAACAGGGATATGCAGAGGATGAACTGACCCGCCTTGAACGGTCCAAGCGGACTACCGGAATCCTGTCGGAACTGCTCGTGCCCATCCTCTTCCAGGATTACGCCATAGGTTGCGCCAGCATCGTCAACAAGCAGCCTGGCAAACCGCCTTTTGATCTGAGAGTTGTGGAAACTTTCATGTCTTTTGCGAGGGTCTTTGCCTGGTCCCTCAAACTGCATGGCTATTTCAAGGATTCACCAAAGTTGGCTGAAGACTATGGAACCCAGGTCGTTGATGTTTCAGCTGGCGGCCTGCTGTTTGCCTGCCAGGATCCAAAACTGATCCAGGTTCTCAAGGAGAACCTGCCAGTAACCGTGCGCTTGGCATCAAAACGCAGGAGCATAGACGCAGCAGGGGTAATCCGCAGGCATTATGTCGGTGGCCCGGAAGGCTTCTTCGGCATTGAATTCACAATTATGGCCCCTGAGGATTTCAGGTTTCTCTTCGAATACCTGTATGGGCGCCCCTGCACAGATGAAGAATCAGACTCAGTTGAAGGGATTCGTCTGCAGACCCCCTGAGCTCAATCAGGAAAGAAAATCAATTTCCAATCTGGAGAAGAGCCTCTTCGATACTGTTGGTACTGGGGAAGTAGCCCATGAGCTTGGTAAGCTCTATCTCCTTTTTTACCGTGCCGTGGATGTTGGTAATGATGAGCTTGAAATTCATCTTCTTGATCGTGGAACAGATATAGATAAGGGCGCCGATACCGCTTGAGTCGATATAGTCAACATTATCGAGATTGATTATAAAATTCTCGACTTTCTTTTCCAGCATCTTCATGACCATTTCCTTGAGCTTGTATGAATTATATAAATCCATCTCTCCGTTCACATCAATTATATAATTGCTGTTGCATTTCCGGATCTTGAGCTCCATCAGCACGCTCCTTTTAGGTCTATTCCAGTTTGATTACAAATACTGTCTGATCAGTCTGCTGTATGGCCGTTCCGCGGAAGGCTGAAAGCGCCCCTCTGATTCCTGCTGCTACTTCTCCTGCGTTGGAATCGGCGTGCCTGACTATCGCTCTTGCCAACGCATTACGGCCAAATTGATTTCCCTGGCCATCCAGGCATCCGGTTACACCAGAGGTGTACATGACCGCCAAGTCCCCGGTCTGCAATTGCAGGCGGATACGTTCATAGTCGGAAACCCTCTCCTTGCCTATCGGAACACTGACCCTGGATATGTAATCAAGGGATTTGGTGGCCTGTCTGTACACAAGCAGGGACAACCGTCCAGCGTTGGCATATTCAAGCCCTCCGGAAAGCAAATTCATGCATACAATCCCGATTGAAGGAGCATGGTTGGTATCGATGATTCCATGCAGAACCCGGTTGGCCCAATTAAGGACCGCAGCCATATCCTTGTCGGTTCTACCGAGCACGTGAAGTACGGATTTCAACATGACCAGAACCAAGGCTGCCCGAAGTTCCCGCCCACCTGCTTCAGCGATAACGCCAATGATCCTGTCCTTCCGTGCCTGGATCAAATCGTGATACACACCGACACTGCCCGGGGCAGGTACCGTCATGGCGTCCATCGAAAGCCCTGGACACCGGGAAAGGCGTCTGGACAAAGTGGATTGCTGGATTATTTCGATTGCGCCATCCATACCTGCTGCCCCAGGTTTCGGATCTTCAATATTTCCTTCTCCACTCCCGGTGGATGGAAATACGGAATTGACCACAAAGGACCCGAAATTGGCAAGCAGCTTGAATCGATCGAAATCGGCTTCCTTGAATGTGGATCCCGCTGAGGTCCGTATAAGGGCAGAAACCCCCAGTATTTTATCTTCGATCATCAGGGGAACAGCCATGAATGAAGTGATCCGCAGAAACTCGTCACTGCCGTTTGCTGCAAACCGGGGATCCCGCTCCCCAATGGGGCAATATACATTCTTGCCGGTTTTTGCCACATCTCCTAAAATGCCTTCTCCTAACCCGAACCGTGCCTTCTTCATATAGGCTTCGATATCTCCGGCAGTCCGTGGCAGGCGTTCCGGTACAGGCAGCAAGGGAGGGAAGAATCCGGTATATGCTTTTACGGTCACGAATTCATCACCATCGGGTACAAGGATAACCCCACCATCGGCTCCTGTCTCCGAGACCAGTATCCCGTTCAGACGCTCCAGGACCTCCTGGCCTGTGATACCGTCTTCAAGGACAGGACCCGTGCTCAGGAACATGGTGTACAGGGAATCGATGGCTGCTTCGTAATAAGCCAAGGTCGATACCAGCTCGGCATCCTGTATTTCCAGTGAAAACAGCGCGGCAGCGAAAAGCCAGCAATAGGAAAGCGGCATGACAAGCCCAAGGAACAGGGGGTCATCATACCCCATGACAACAGCCAGTACCGTATATGAAAGGAGGAACAGCACAGCAAGAGGCCACATGAGTGAAACAAGCTGGCGGCCAGAGGTGCTACGGTCTTTACGGTTCATGAATGACACCAGCCCAGCGATGAACGCATCCACAACAAGGACGTAGCCGAAGGTACCAACCGGCAGCCTTACCGGAAGGTCAAAGACAACGACGCCAACAAACAGGGCGGCGACCACAACATTGAATCCAATGATAAGACCCAAGACCTGCCTGGAGCCATCGTATGGAGCAAGGAGTATGACGAGTGCAAAACCCAGATAGAATATATCAGAGATATAAAACAGGTGGAGTGAAAAGTACCAGGCTGAAAGGAAATCGCGAACAACAAGTATGCCCAGAAGTGCCAGGAAGGCACTTGATTGCCCTTCAGTATCCTTGCGCCGCAGATAAAGAAAGAGTGATGCAATACAGGCAAGAAGGATAAGCTTGGCAACCACCGATGATCCGACGACCTGATTTACTGAGTGTGCGTTCATCGATGTCCCTTGCGGCTCCAACCTTACCGGAAGGTCCTAGTGTGAACGCGCCTTCCATATTTCACGCAATTGTAGCACGTGGAATAAAATAAGGTCAAGCGAAATACAGGATTGGCATCCGTTGTCCACCATGTCGAGGCGATAGGGTATGATCGAACCGCTCTTCACTCGGGAGTGCGTATGGCCTATACTGTTGGCTTGTGCCTGGCATAGCAGTCACGTCGTATCGGGACACTCTATGTAAGCCATGTAGTAACGGGCGGTGCCATGATTTTCACCAGCATCACAATCGATTATCTGAACCAGCTGATCCGCACGGGTTATCCAGGCGCCGAGTCGATCCTGACCGAACTTCGAACCATCGGAGAGGCATTCGGCGCGAGTGTAAGCCAACGCACCTCGCCCCTGATCATGAGTTTTCCGGATATCCGGCCTTTTGATCTCATCCAGGCAAGCGAGGGAATCAGCCAGACTTCCAAAGCCCTTATGTCAAGGGCAACACAACTACGGGGGGTCGCCCTGGTCGTCCACCAGGAAGATTCACTTGACAATGCCTTCCCGGCAATGCAAACCGCCAGATTCACGATCAATGCCACTTTCGGGGTTCAGGTAACCATGGAAGGTAGACACGCGCTCAGGGATTACTTCCATTTCTCCGATAGCCAGGAACTAAGCTCCTTGCAGATGACTTCCTATCTGTCGGCTATAGGGAATGCGGATGCTTCGATTCTGTCCGACAGGCCACAGCTTGCCGATATCCTGGGAAAGGCATGCGCCCAAATCGTAAAGTCCGGATCCAAAGCGGTGTTCATTGATGCAGGAAAAGCCTGCCGCTCAGCACAATCAATCGAAAATCTGTTGGCGACCATGATTCCAGGTGTCAGGATTGTCAATCTTGGCGCACCACGCACGGACGCTGAGGAATTTTCGCCCTTCACCCAGGCCAGCATCAAGGACATCATCGATGAAGCCATCGGTTCAGCCACAAACGGTATTGCGGAAATGCTTGCAGATCTGAGACCCGCCTTCAAGCTGGCGGCCTCCTCACTGTTGTCAGGCAGACTTCCAGCCTCAGCTGTCAAGGGCGTGACGGAATTCATCAACCTTTTACTCGATTCCATCGAAGGCGAGGCCCCCCTTCTGCTGTGCAACTCCCCTGAGCGGTTTTCGAATGAAGCAGTGGAACTCATAGGTCAGCGGCTGGCCACCGGCAGAGGACGGGAGCGGTATATCATCCTGTCGTCGATGGAACCACCTCCATCCTGGTGCGGCTCATGGTTGCATCGCTTGTGCATTCCAGTTCCAACTGACAAGGACAAACGCCTGTCCACAACAGCGCTTGTTGAATCGGCTTTAGGCAACTGCGGCGACACCATACGGTTAAGGCTGACCAAGCGTTTCAATGCTCTTGCGACCGACACTTCAACCGAAGCTGGAAGTGCTGGTCTTGCCGATGCCCTGGGATTGCTACCCAGGGAGGTCAGTCTATACCTGCAGGAATTGATCCTGGCCGAAAATGTGCTGGACCCAGACGAGCTATCGGCTTTTTCGAACAAACTCGGACTTTTGCCCCAGGGCGAAGCCCTACTTCAGGATCTTCTCAGACGGGCAGGACTCGTGGATCCCGCGGACACCAGGCTGCCATACAATCCCATGGATGCCAAGCTGGTGGCAGCCATCGCAGGAATCGAAACCAGCAAGCTGATCCAAAACATATATCTCTCATGCGTGATAGACCGGTACAGAGCTGGTTCCATTCGACCTTCCACCGCCTTTCTGGCACGCATAGGTGAGAGGGATCAGACAGCCAGCATCACCTTTGATTGCCTCTTTGACGACGCTTTGCGCCCGGACAGCAACAGACCCGCTGATACCAGTTTCCTTTCCGCTCCCTCAACCTGCATACTGGATTTCTGGACAGCCCTGACCGCTGGAAATGCCGAGGCCGCCAGATCGGTGATCGAAGCAGCCGGTAAAGCCGGTGATGGTCCTCATGCAGCTACAATTCAAGCCCTCATGCGCACGGAACTGGCCTACGCAGAGGGCAATATCGGGGATACAGCTCTTGGAGCGCGTTCGGCACTCCTTTCACACAGCATAGACAGCCCTCCAAAGCTGGAGGCGCGTGCGCACCGCATGATGGGCATGACCGCCTTGGCATCAGAGCGTTACGCTGACGCCTCGGATTACCTCTCAAATGCCCAGGAGCTGGCAGAAACGGCCGGGGATCATTACGAGCGTATGATGTCCGCCTACGCCAAGGCAATAACCGAATTCATGACTGGTTCGTTAGTAAAATCAACGACAGCTGCCGACCAGGCTGCCGTATCAGCTGGCTACCTATTCAGAATGGACGGACTAGGTGCAATTGAATCACTACGGGGAAGGATAGACCTTGAACTTGGTGATTACAGCAAAGCAGCAGAACGATACAAGAGGCTCGAGGCCTTGGGAACCAAGTACGACTTGCCTGGCGTCCCTACCAGAGCCCGGGTCTGGCAGGGACGGGCCTTGGCCTATGCTGGCGATTTCAGCGCAGCCGTAAGCATACTGGAGGCCGAGGTAGATGATACCGAAGCCCGCATCTTCCTGGGTGAGATGGCGATACTGCGCGGGCGTCCCCGGGACGCAAGAACCTGGCTTGACAGACCGGTCAGGCAAGCTCTTCTGGATGAGGTGTCGACACCTGTTGGCCAGCGTCCTTTCAGGCCTTCGGACAGGTTTGAATGGTCCAGTCCCTTTGCCGAGATAGAAGGCAGGTGTATAGAATTTGCCAGCGGTGACACCCCCTTGGCGGATCTGGAACTGGCACTGACCCTCTTTGCCATCGGGCTGGATGAGCGGGATGCAGCCTGCGCTGAAGGTCTTCACAACCTGACCCGGAGCAGAAGGGCTGCCAAGGCAAACCCTGGGATGGGTACCTACTGCTTCTTCTGCTACCTG
>MIBM01000144.1 GCA_001830645.1 Spirochaetes bacterium RIFOXYC1_FULL_54_7 | reverse complement strand
TATATGCCCCGATGCACCTACCCAACCCCACCATCCAGTACCCTTCATGGGATCTCCGGTGGATATGGATGTCATGAACCGCCATGAGGTTGATCCAGCCATGGACGCCATCTTGTCCATCGATACAACCAAGGGAAACCGGGTCATCAACCATCGGGGATTTGCCATTTCACCGACCCTCAAAGAGGGGTATATCCTGAAGATGGCGGATGACCTAATGGATATCTACGAGTGGAGCACCGGGTTGGACGTCAAGTCGATTCCTGTCTCGACCCAGGACATTACGCCGTATGGCAATGGCCTTCACCATATCAACAGTATATTCCAGCCTTGTACGGCCACTACGGCTCCTGTGGTCGGGGTCGCCATCACGGCGATCCGCCCAGTTCCGGGCTGCGGTACCGGGGCAAGCCGGGAAATCGACATTGAGGAGGCTGCCCGTTTCTGTCTGGAAGTGGCAAAAGCCTTCACCGCCGGTAGTTGTAGGTTCCATGACGCCGAAGAATTCGCCTTGATGCACAGGCTGTATGGATCGATGGCCCATCTGTCCAGCTCAGGCAACAAGGAATGATCCCCAGGATCGGTGCTGTTACCATCGGGCAATCACCCCGTACCGATGTCACCGGTGATTTCCTGGACGCTCTTGGGGGGGAGGTTGTGCTACTGCAGAAGGGAGCCCTGGACGGCCTCACCGAAGAGGAGATCATCGAGCTTGCACCGCAGAAAGACGACTATGTACTAGTGACCCGCCTTCAGGACGGCACCCAGGTCAAAGTAGCCGAAAGTCGTATCCATCAGCGAATGAAACTGGCAATACAGGAACTGGAGGACGCAGGCGCAACGCTGGTGGTGCTGTTCTGCACCGGCGAGTTCCAGGACCTGGTGTCAAGACGATTGCTCCTCCGCCCCGATGCGCTTCTCCGATGCGTGGTAGGGGAATTGATTGGGGATGGCCGTCTGGGTGTACTGGTGCCTGTTCCGGAACAAATTCCAGCCATGATGAAAAAGTGGCAGGGTGTCGGAGGTAGCTGCGAATGCCAGGCGGTATCACCTTATACGGCGACTCATGAGGAACTGGAAACCGCTGCCCGGACTTTGGCATTTCGAGGTGCCGACCTGGTTATACTAGATTGCATCGGCTATACCCGGCAGATGAGGGATGTTGTGCATGTCGCTGCAGGAACCCCTGTGATCCTTCCCAGGACCTTCCTTGGGAAGCTTGCCGGAGAACTACTAGGCCTGCAGGGCGACCCTTTTCCAGCAGGGTAGCTCAGACAATCAACTATGTATTTCATCACCAGGCTAATGCATCAGATTGATTAGGGCTGGCCCGATCAACAGCATGAGCAGAGCCATCTTGCTGTTGTAACGAAGGGCAACCGTAGCTGGTTTCTCCCCTATCGCCTCTCCGACAACGGTGGAGAAAGGTACAAAGGGTGAGACATTCATAGCCACGAACCAGCAGGACAATAGGAAGAGTGCGAATCCGGGCGGATCCAGTCCCAGCATTGCAGGGTCCACTGCGGATGAAATTGCTGCTACTGTGATCATCATGTGTACTCCCCCCAGGCTCAACAATGCAGTTCCGGCCATGATTGCCTGTATGGAAAAATAGCGTGGCAGCTTCTCCAGATGCATCAGGGCCGATCCTATGGCTTCGCTCAGTGGGGTGTAGGTGGTTAGGGCACCCAGAAAGCTGGCCGAGATCAAGAAGGGAAGGAAGGCCCTGAAGCCGCCAAGGGCCAAGGCGTATTCACGTACGGATCCTCCCAGTTGCTTCCTGTCTACTCCAAGCAGACGCAGCCAGAACACAACGTAGACCATGATGACAAAAGCGGTTCCCATTGCAGGATTCCTGAGCTGCACCAATCGTCCGAAGATTACAGCCAAGACTATCATCGCTACTATGTGGGCTGCCAGTTCCATCAATCGGTAGCCTGGTCGGGCTTTTCCGAGTGCGGCTGGTATCGACCCTTTGCCGGACTCAGGATCTGCTTGTCCACCCTCCGATGGCTGATGCATATGGACAGCTTGTCCCGGACGCATGGAATGGGGGCTCAAGGCCAGGATCAGCAGGCCTGCGGTCATTATTGCTCCTGTCATGGCCAAGCCTCGGCCTGCATAGGCCGCATAGCTGGAACCGGCAGCCAGTATGAGGGCTTGTATCAAGCCATCAAAAGGTGAAACCACCATGTATGAAGAATATGCTGTGGAATACAGTAGCGAAAGGTATCGCTTTGGTAGTCTGGTCTTGTCCAACAGACGTTGCATGATGGGGATGGAACCTATATTCAGGACAAAGGTCATCAGAAGCTGGAGGCCGGCAAGGGCCAGAAAAGATGTGAAGGGCTTTGTGATCCTGCCCAGGTAAGTGGGAAGTGATACTTGACTTGTGCCATTTCCGGCCTTTCTGTTTGGAGTATCCGAAGACAGGAAGGTCTCCATAGCCTCCATATAGCCACCGATACGTGAAGGAATGGCAACAGAAGGTACAACGGCTATGAAGGCTATAATCCCCGAGCTTTTGTTGAACGCTTTCACCAGGGCACCAAGAGGTACCTTCCAGACCAGCTGGCTGGTTCCAGCAGCCGGGAAACTCACTTCAGTCAGAACCGCCAGGGCAAAAATGATTATGACTGTAATGCTGTAGGATCCAAGAAAGGTTGTGCGATGCATACCTTGTTTACAGCTCCAGCGGACGCCGGTTGTCGGCCAGCCTTTTACCCAGATACTCCCGGTCCAGACCCAGATCGGAAACAATCCGCCTCAGCTGGTCAGCTGACAAGAGGTTCTGTTCCGCGTACAGATAGCACAGGGCCTTCTCGGCTATGCAGGGAACCCGCAAACCATCCATGTTCTGTGGCTTGGGATCCGGGCTGTCCAGGTGCAGGCGTTTCAGGCTGGCATGCAGCCTGGACCGTTCGGGGTCCCCTGCTATGGCTGCCAGTTCTGCACTCAGGGGTTTGGGGTCTCCCCGGGAGGCTGCCTCGCCCAGAGGTTTGAGGGTAAAAAAGGTGTATTCCTTGCCTGGCAGGTAATGGTGATTATCACAACGGGTACAGTAGTTCGGTTCCCTGGGGTCTTCCCTGGTGGTGTCACCGCCGATGATGATAAGCGGGTCAAAGTACAAAGCCGGACATTCGATGCCGTCCGACAGGTAGTACCGGTAAGTGAACAGGGAATCCTCTATGCATTCATTGTGTTCGCAATAGGCTGTAAGGGGGAACACATCGGTGGCATTCTCCAGGAGTAGCCTGGCGGTGTGGTTGAAGATTTCCTTGCGGAAGTTGAGCACCAGGGTTGGCAGTACAAACTGCAGGCCCCGCAGATCCGATTCATTGCGGATGAGGTAGGCTATGCGCTCGTCGTAGAAGGCGGCTTCGTCTATGATCCAGGTACCCGCATCCGGTCTGCAGGCCATCACCGATTCCAGTTCAAAGGAATCCCCGGCGCTGGAGATGTCGTCCCCGCAGCGTTCGTAGCCGCCCCGGTAGGCCAAAGCATCCTGGGGGTAATCCGGAAACCGGGTGCGGTCCAGTCCCGAACGTACGAAATGTACCACGCGCCGGTCTGCTCCGGCTGTACTTGTCCTGACTGCAACTGCTGTACCTTTGCGCAGGGCAATCCGCGAGTCCCGCCAGATGCGGGCGCTGAACTCGGTCTTGCCGGACCCCATGGGGCCTATGACCAGGATGCGTCTGCCTGGGCGGGTGAAGTCAAAATGGTCAAAGGAATGGTGAACCTGGATGCTCGGGAAACCGAGGCTGCGGAGGAAAGAGTCTTCCTGCCCGCTCACAGCAGTTCCTCGGTATCTTCATCGTCACCGGGAGGTATCAGGTGGGTGGTCGAGACCAGAGCGGTGCCAATGCCCACTGCTGCGAGGCCGACCACCATGAAACCACCGGTAAGACTGGTAGCGGCAAACTTGACGTACTCCAGCAGGGCAGGGAACTGGTTCATTGAGGCTGTACCGGCCATGCGGATCAGGCCAGCCGGATTTATCAGATGTGGAACCAGGCCAACGACCAGTATAGGTATCCCGGGCCCAAGGATACGGGATCCAAGCAATTTGAGCCGCTTCCTCCAGTTTTCTTCGGCAATGAAGGCTCCAGCCACGGTAAGCCCAGCCGCGGCCAAGGCCAGCCAGATACTGGCAGAGCTGAACCCCTGCCGCAGGGTCGCCAGGTTGGCGGTCCTCTGGCCGACAGCACCGAGGCTGGGGTCGTCTACAGCCAGGGTCGGCGGCAGTCCGGTGGCCATGGCTTCAAGTGCGGTTGCCAGATTGGATGCAGTCAGCGTGGGAGTCTGAACGGAAGAAGGCAGGGTCTGCTGGTCGGTAGCTGGTACAAGTTGCCGGCCAGGTGATGGTCCCTGTTCCTGGATTTGCTCCTGGACAGGTATGGCTTCAGGGGCTTCACCTGTCCGGGCAAGGTAGGCAGACGCAAATGGTCCGGATCCTGCTATCAAGGCCTCACGCAGGGGCTGCAGATCCAACATGAAACCCGAGGCACCGGAGTCTATGGCCGAGAAGACAGAGTCGATGGATCGTGAGGCCGTCTGGACCAGGGCAGAGGCGGGAATCGCATCCTGGAAGGCTGCAGCTGCCGCGGGGCCATCATAGCGGTAGCTTCCAAGGTCCACTGTGGGTGGCATGTGTCGCGGCAGCTGTGGAGCCTCCAGTACGGCGGTGAAGCGCTGATCTTCCACCAGGGATTTATATGCCGCTGGATCGGTAAGCCAGGGCCTGACCGAAAGCATGGTCATGCTGCCAAGAAGCAGGGGCAGGCCTATGAACAGGTACATAGCGAATCCGAAGAAACGCCGTATCGGTTTCATCATCGCCAGGCTGCCTTGACTATGAGTGGGTTGGCCTTGGGTGAGCCAACGAATATGGATTTGAAGGGATGCATATCCAGGGGATTCACATGCCAGCCTTGTATGACATCAAGGTCGACAACATTGAAGGACAATGAGTGGTACAGAGGCATGACCGCTGCATCTCCCAGAAGTTTTCCTTCAGCTTCGGCCAGGGTGGCAAGCCGGATGGCTCCTTCTTCGTTCATGGACCGGGCAATGAGCCTGTCATATTCCCGGCTCTTGTACTTTGCCTCGTTGAGACCGGAATCGCTGATCCACATGAGCAGAAAGGCCGCGGGGTCTGCAAAATCACCTATCCAGCCGGTGAAGGACAGGCTGAAATCGTCCTGCCTGCTGTCCCTGGTGAAGTCCCCTGCCGGGACTGTGGTAACCTCAAGGGTGATGCCCAGGGGAGCCCAGGCTTCCTCGAAGATGGCTGCGTTGGCCTGGTGAAGTTCGCCTTCGGGAACGACGAAGCGGACCGGTGGCAGACCTTTGCCATCCTTGAATCTGGCAGCAGCCAACAGCTTGCGTGCCTCTTCTTCGTTGCTTTCGATTATGCCTTTTGGAGACTCGTAGCCGGCAAAGGGCAGGATGAGTACACTTGTGGGTGAAAAGTAGTTTTCTTCGGTCCTGATCTTATCCCAAGGGATCATGAGGGCCAGGGCTCGTCTGACCCTGGCATCGTTCCAGGGCTTTACGGAAGCGTTCCAGAAGTAATAGCTGGTACCGAACATAGGTGAGAACTGCATGGCATCCGGTGTTACCAGTGAACTGGTGTCTGCCATGTCCATGAGCCAGTGGATTTCTCCACCGTTGTAGCGTGCGGTTGCCTCGTCCTCGTTGTCCAGAAAGAGTATCCGCAGATTGGGAGACTTCACCGAAGCGGCGTCCCAGTACCGGGGATCAGCCTCGAGGACCATCTCACTGCTGTCCATGGACAGGATGCGGTAGGGTCCGTTGCCTACGATCCTGTCCGGGCTCCAGTCACGGATGCCCCGCATGGACCAGTGTACCGGAACAAAGGCGCTGTGGCACAGAAGCCTGGTAAAATAAGCTGCCGGCGCCAGGAGTTCAACCTGGAGGGTCTTGCTGTCCAGAGCCCGAACGCCTACCGAGTCTGCCCGTTTGTTCTTGCCTGTACGATAGTCCTGGGCGCCTTTGATTATGTCCAGGAAGACCGCGTACTCGGCTTCGGTGGACGGGGCCAGGAGATAGCGCCAGGATTCCACGAAATCCATGGCCGTGACCGGCGAGCCATCTGACCAGAGGGCATCCTCACGGAGTCTGAAGGTCCAGGTCTTGCCATCCGTGGATTTTTCATAGGTTTCGGCCAGGGCCCGTACCGGGTCAAGTGTCCGGGGATCGTACGAGAAGAGGCCCTCGTAAATAGCGGTAAAAATCTGCATCTCGTGGGCATAGATGGACTTGTACGGATGTAGTTCGATCCGGTACGGCCCCATGCCCACCACCAGTTCAGCCTGAACCTCTGGCTGGTCAGCACTTGCTGTGTAAAAGGCAAGCGTCATTATGGCGCACAGCATCATTGATCGTTTCAATATAATCTCCTTGGTCTCGATATGTCCTGAGGAGGCTCGATCCAGGCCGCTGCAGGCAGGTGCCGCAGATCTGGATCAGGATTCCTTGATGCCCAGACGCTTCATCTGTTCCTGTTCATCTTTGAACGCAATGTATTCGTATCGTTTCTGGTTGGCCTTGATGATGGTGTTCTTGATGGAACCAAGCTCTGTCTTGATGGTCCGGACCCTGTTCCTGACCTCTGGATCGGTAATGGTGGCCCTGAAGAACTCGTCCAGGGCAGTGAGTTTGCGGTGGTAGCTCTGCAGGTCTTCTATACTTTTTTCAAGGAATTTATAGATCTGGTCCTCGCTGGCTCCCTCGAGGCGTTTGTAGGCAGTGGAGTTCCGGGATGTCATGGCTATGAGGGTCTGGGCCTTCTTCGAGACCTCTGTGGCAAAGCTCCTGAAGTTGATGGCTTCGTTCTTGCGTTCACTGCTGACTGGATCCATATAATCAACCTCATGGATGATGTCTTCAGGTCTCTTACCCATCATATCCCTCAACAGCTTCCGGATTTTTGTGATGAAGGATTTATCCTGGGAGTCAAGGATACCCTGGTTCTCGTTCAGCTTCTGTATGGAATCATCCAGCTGGAATCCGACTCCGATGACGGTGCGGATGCCTTCCAGGATGGTTGTCTTGTAGTTGTGCTCCGCCGCCTTGCCACTATCCTTGCTGTCGGCCACCCGCAGCTTTTCTAGGGCTTCATCCCGCAGGGACGGGCCGTCGGACGAGTAATCTTCCTTGAGGATTTCGACTGCCAGTTCCGGATAGAAGGGCTTGTCCCCTGCTGCTTCAACAAACTTTTGCCGGATCTTGCGGATAACGTCATCCTGGTGGGTTATGACCTGGTCACGGTCAAACTTCATGCTGTCGCTGGCCAGGCGGCGCATTTCCAGCTTGTGACGCTCACGGTGGAGGTGACCCAGATCCTTGAGGGCCTGGAAAATCTTGCGGCTTGTCTTGTCCAACTGCAGCAGGCCTTCGTTGATGATGCCTGTAGAGAGAGGATCGCTGCCCTTGCGGATCTGGGCGACTATCTCGGCAAAATAGCGTGTATTCAGATGGGAGCTGTTCTCCGTGAAGGTCGTGAATGAGAAATACTTGGTCAGCCCGACCAGCTTCTTTATACGCCCCAGGGTAAGGAAGTCAACGCTGAACTGGTAGTAATTGTTCAGGAAGTCCAGGTATGACTCGAACTGGGACAGGCGGATGCACATCTGGTCCAGTTTTTCGCTCTCCGCAAACGATCCTTCCGGCGGTGTCTGCACCTCGGATATCTTGAGCTCGAGCTTATACGGATCCTCGTGTATGAGGCCTTTTCGCAGAAGTACATTGTAGATACCCTGGAAAGCCGACTGGAACAACTTGTAGTCGTCTCGGAGTTGCTTCAGTTCGTGTCCGTCCATGCGCTCGGTCTTCCCGAGCAGGGCCTGTTCCAGTTGGTCGGTGTAGTTCTGGTTCGCGTCCATCGGTTACACAGTATGGGCCAAAATGTGGCCCTAGGCAAGGCATTCCGCATGCAGGGCTGATCCGGCTGACGTGCTATGGGCATGAAAAAGCAAAGATCCACACCCGGCCTCAGCTCTGTATTAAGCCACCTTTTCAGCTTTGCGCTGTGCATGGCAAGCCTGTACCAGGGGGCATGTACAGCCTTTTGGCCTGATCTGGCGGTACCTGTTGTCCTGCCTGCCCTGCCGCCTGCCTGGTCCGGAGCAGATGGCTGGGAACTGGATTGGCGTAGCATGGCTATGGTTGGACCAGTCCTCTTCGCCGCCCCTGGGGATACCCTGATCCTGTTCCTGCCAAGAACCAGTTTTGCGGCAATCCGGTGCAGGCCGGTTTTCGGATCCTGCCGGGGGCTTCCCTATGGCACCATTTGGCCCCTGGATGCCGGAGCCCCGGTGTCCGGGGACGTGGCTGCCGATCCTGAAAGAGTGCTGAGTCCCGACGCCAGAGGTGGCCTGGCGGCGGAGCTGGCCTTCTGCTTGTATCAGGGGGGCTGGGATGCGGCTTGCTTCAACCTCCGGCGCTTTGCCGGGGAAGCGGAACTCAGGATGACCGATCCCTGGGACAGTGACCTTGCCGCCCAGGCTATTGCCGTGGCGGAAGGCAGGTTCAGGGCCGATTACCTGAGGACTCCGGACAAGACCCTGGTCGGGGTTTCCGGCCTGTTGGGAGACATGGCTTCAGACAGTCCCTGGGGTGAAACCATCAAGCCCGGTGCCCAGGGACAGGCCACACTGGCAGTCTCACCCGGAGTCCATCGCTGGTTCGGTTGCACTCAGGAACTGGTCGTTTCGGTTTCGTCTGATGGCTCGTCGGAATGGATACTGAGGGGTACTGATGGCAGGGTTATGCAGAAGGTGCTACCGTAGCCTTCAATGCTCTGGACAGTAGCAGTTCCGCCATGGGCCATGGCTATGTGCCTTACAATGGCAAGGCCAAGACCAGTGCCTCCCAGTTCCCTGCTCCTGGCGCGGTCAACCCGGTAAAACCGTTCGAAAAGCCGGCTCAGGTCCTTGGCAGGTATGCCTTGGCCCTCGTCGCTCACACTCAGGCAAATGAAGCCTTCCGAGGCGTCCGGTGTGGCCGTAACCCGTACCGAGCCACCCTCAGGTCCGTACTTTACCGCATTGTCCAGCAGGTTTACCAAGGCCTGCTCGAGCAGACCCTCGTTGGCCACGATCTTCAGCTCTTGCGGGCAGTCTACAAGTATGGAAACAGCCTTCGATGCAGGCCTGTCATCAAGGGATTCCACAGCCTTGCCTATTATTTCCGCAACTTGGCATGAGTGCAGGGCCAATCGCCCACGCTCGGGATTTTCCATCCTTGCCAGGGTCAGCAGATCCTCGATTATGGACGCCATCCTGTCGGTGTGTCTTCTGATTATGCCCATGAACCTGACAGCCTCCTGTGGATTCCTGATGGCTCCATCTTCAAGGGTCTCGATGAAACCTTTTATCAAGGTTATAGGGGTGCGCAGTTCATGGGAAACGTTGGCTACAAAGTCACGCCGTACCCGCTCCAGGCGTTTGATCCGGGTTATATCGTTCAGTACCAGGATGGCGCCGATCCTGCCGTCCTCCATGGCCAAGGGTGCGGCATAGACGAGCATCGTGCTGGTGGTATCTCCATAGAGGCTGATTTCCTCGTCCTGGGGGGCGAGGTTGTCAATGCAGCGCCTGGCAAGGGCGTCGAGGGGGCTGCTGCCACAGGCCTGGAGGAGGGGACGCTCCAGGAAACCGGAGAGTGTTGTTTCGGCATCGCCCCGCCTGCCTCGGGGGCCAAGCAGTTCCCTGGCCTTTTTGTTGACCATGCGGATCATCAGATCCGCATCGGTGGCTATGACGGCTTCGTTCATACCATCAAGGATGGCAGACAACTCCCCTTGCTGTTGTGCCATGGTCTTCATGCGGTCAGCCAGCTCGGCCGCCATGGCGTTCATAGTCTCGGTGAGGCCCGCAAGATCGGGATCCCTGAAACGTGGAACCCGGGTGTCCAGCTCCCCGGCCGACCAGTGGGAAGCAGCTCCCATAAGTGCCTCGACGGGCTTCATCACGGTTGCACCCATCCTGGCGCTGACCGTGGCAAGGGAGGCTATGAACAGGCTGGCAATGACAGCAGCCATCCAGACCAGGG
>MIBM01000143.1 GCA_001830645.1 Spirochaetes bacterium RIFOXYC1_FULL_54_7 | reverse complement strand
GGCTTTGATCCAGGAGTATTGTGACTGGGTCTTCATGAACGAGGACGAGTTCATGGCGGTAGCCGGGGAAAACATGGACAATGGGCTCGTCCGTTTTTCAGCAAACATATCGGGTACCGTAGTGGTAAAGCTGGCTGAGGCGGGGGCTGTGTGTGCCCGGCGTGGGGTGGTAACCGAGAGTCCTGTACGGTCCATACGAGTGATGGACGAAACCGGTGCGGGTGATGCGTTTGCCGCGGGCTTCCTGTCAGCAGCCTTATCCGGGGTTTCCCTGGCCCGTTGCCTGCGGCTGGGCAATCGTGTAGCCGAACAGGTCATACAGATCCCCGGGGTTTCAATAGGGCCTGAGCGGTTGCAAAGGGCCAGTGCGGCTGTGCTCTGAGCGTCCACCTTCGTCATGTTGGTATAAAACCATGTATTACAGCCAAAACCTCATTCCTGTACCCTGAAAGCCTTGCCGTGAGGGTCAAAACCTCTGTATTTTATAGCGAAACTCCCTGAAAGGACCGCAGAACATGTCTGACAACCAGATAATCCCCATAGAAATGATGCTGCCGAACAAGATTCCCCTCATTCCCCTCAACGGGAAACCGATATTTCCCGGTATCTTCACTCCCCTCATGCTCGGTAGCCACGATGACATCCATACGGTGGACGAGGCCATTCAGACCGATGGCATGATTGGTCTTGTCCTTGTAAAAGAAGAGACCGAGAAGCCAAGCGCCAGCGATCTGCACCAGATAGGCACAGTGGCCAAGATCGTCAAGCGTATCAACCTTCCCGATGGCTCCGTGAACATATTCATCTCCACCCTCAAACGCTTCAAGATCAAGAAGATCCTCTCCAAGGAACAGCCAATAGTGGCCGCGGTGGAGTACCTGGAGGATCTTGGGGAGGGTACCGATGAGATCAAGGCTTTGACCCGGGCTCTGATCTCCGAGATGAAGCAGGTTTCAGAGAACAATCCTCTGTTTTC
Source organism: Spirochaetes bacterium RIFOXYC1_FULL_54_7 (assembly GCA_001830645.1). Lineage (GTDB taxonomy): Bacteria > Spirochaetota > Spirochaetia > Treponematales > UBA12059 > MIBM01. Next base: position 1,115 of record MIBM01000143.1, on the reverse strand, counting down.
AGAGGAAATGCGGCTGAACATGATCAACATCGATCATCCTGGCAAGATAGCAGACTTCATAGCCAGCATCCTCAACATAGAAAAGGATGAGCAGCAGAAGATACTGGAGCTCACGGACATCCGTGAACGCATGGAACGGGTCCTGATCTCCATCAAGCGCGAGCAGGAACTTCTTAAAATCCAGAAGCGCATACAGCACGAGATAAACGAGAAGATCGAGAAGAGCCAGCGCGACTACTTCCTGCGGGAGGAACTGAAGGCCATCAAGCAGGAACTGGGCATGCCTTCGGATGCCAAGAGTTCCGATCACCAGCGTTTCAAGGAGAAGATCGATGCCTTTGCCTTCACTGGCGAGGTCAAGGAGCTGGTGGAGCAGGAACTGGAGAAATTCGGCCTCATGGATCCCAACTCCAGCGAGTTCATTGTTACCCGCAACTGGCTGGAACTCATCTGCAACCTGCCCTGGAAGGCCGGGCCGGCCAAAGACTTTGACATGAAGGGCGCCAGGGAAATCCTGGAAGGCGACCATTACGGCCTCAAGGATGTGAAGGACCGCATAATCGAGTACCTGGCTGTACGCAAGCTTCGCAAGGACGCCAGGGGCTCCATACTCTGCCTGGTTGGCCCGCCCGGCGTCGGCAAGACCAGCGTCGGCAGGTCCATAGCCAGGGCACTTGGCAAGGAATTTTTCCGGTTTTCCGTGGGTGGCATGCGTGACGAGGCGGAGATAAAAGGCCATCGTCGCACCTATGTAGGCGCCTTGCCTGGCAAGATCATCCAGGGTCTCAAGATCGCCAAGTCCCGGGATCCGGTGTTCATGATAGACGAGATTGACAAGATGGGTTCAAGCTTCCAGGGCGATCCGTCCAGTGCCTTACTGGAAGTTCTGGATCCGGAGCAGAACTTTGCCTTCCGTGACCACTACCTGGATCTGCCCTTCGATGTGTCCAATGTCTTCTTCATCGTGACCGCCAATACCTTGGACAGCATACCCGGGCCTCTGCGTGACCGCATGGAGATTATCCAGCTCCCCGGCTACGTGGATTCCGAGAAGCTGGAGATAGCCAAGCGCTACCTGATACCCAAGAGTCTTGAGAAGGCTGGCCTCAAGAAAG
>MIBM01000142.1:934-10124 GCA_001830645.1 Spirochaetes bacterium RIFOXYC1_FULL_54_7 | reverse complement strand
GTCTTTGTGAAACCAGCCCGCGCAGGCTCAAGTGTAGGCGCTTCCCGGGTCACCGAACCGGCACAATTCGGAAAAGCCGCGGCGGCAGCCTTTGCATACGATACAAAAATACTGGTGGAACCCTTTATGACCGCAAGGGAACTTGAGTGCTCTGTAATCGGCAATGACGAGCCAAAGGCCTTTGAACCAGGCGAAATAATCCCATCCCACTTATTCTATGATTACGAAGCCAAATACATTGATCCTGATGGGGCCAAGCTGGTGATTCCAGCTGGAATTGATCAGGACACAAGAACCCATGTAAAGGATCTAGCCATTCTTGCCTATCGTGCGGCAAAATTAACGGGCATGGCCCGTATCGACTTCTTCATGGACAAGACCGATGGAACGGTATACCTCAATGAGGCCAATACCATACCGGGTTTTACACATATTTCGATGTTCCCCAAGATGTGCGAGGCAGGAGGCCTGCAATATCCAGAACTGATAGATGAACTACTGGGCTTGGCCAAAGCCAGAAAAAAAACCAAGGATACCCTGAGGTATGATTACAACTGACTGCAGACTGGATTGTGAGGCAGTCTTGATGACATTTTTGGCACTTGTTCCGGATGCATAATTATGCGTTTTAAATGAATAATTATCTGTACGGTATAAAATTATGAAATTTATACTCATTTCGCCACTGGATGGTTTTTATGGAGCAGTGTATACTGGCCCGGCGATCGGGTCCGGGACCATGATCACCCCTGAATATCAAGGAGGAATCAATGCAGAGCAAAGACTACATCGAACTGGATGAAAAATACGGAGCCCACAACTACCACCCGCTCCCTGTCGTTATCTCCTGGGCGGAAGGCGTAAAGGTCAAAGATCCAGAAGGCAAAACCTATTTTGACTTCCTGTCCGCCTATTCTGCTGTCAACCAAGGCCATCGACATCCCAAGATCATAAAGGCCCTGATAGACCAAGCCAATTCATGCACCCTGACCAGCCGCGCCTTCCACAACGACCGCATGGGCCTCTTCCTCAAGAAGCTGTGTGAATACACCGGTTATGAGCATGCCCTACCCATGAACACCGGTGCCGAAGCGGTTGAAACCGGCATAAAGGCAGCCAGACGCTGGGGGGTAGAGGTCAAGGGTGTACAGAATGGCAAGCAGGAAATAATCTGCGTCAATGAGAACTTTCATGGGCGGACCCTTATGGCCATAACCATGTCCAACGACCCCGATTCCCTGATCAACTACGGCCCCTACGTGCCTGGCTTCATCCGGGTACCATACGAAGATGTGGCAGCCATGGAAAAGGCCATCACAGCCAACACCGTCGCAATCATCCTGGAGCCCATTCAGGGTGAAGCAGGCGTTTGCGTTCCCTATGAAGGCTACCTCAAGGCAGTACGTGATCTATGCACCAAGAACAACATCCTGTTCATCGCCGATGAAGTCCAGACAGGTTTCTGCCGCACAGGAAAACGCTTTGCCTGGCAGCATGAGAACGCCCGGCCTGACATCATGTGTCTCGGCAAGGCTCTCGGGGGCGGCGTTATGCCCGTATCGGCCATAGTAGCCGACCATGGTGTCATGAAGGTATTCACCCCCGGAACACATGGCTCCACCTTTGGCGGCAACCCTCTGGCCAGTTCCGTTGCCATGGCTGCCCTTGATGTTCTCGTCGACGAGAAACTTGACGAGCATGCCGAGGCCATGGGCAAGATATTCAGGGAAGAAATCGCCAAGATCAAGTGTTCCAACATGGTCAAGGTTCGAGGCAAGGGTCTGCTTAATGCCATTCTGTTCAAAGATGGTTTCCAGGCTTGGGATGTCTGTCTTGCACTGCGTGACGCAGGGCTCCTGGCCAAGCAGACACACGGCAACATCATCCGCTTTGCCCCTCCCCTGGTCATTACCGAGACCGAGTTGAGAGAAGCCATTGCCATCATTGCCAGGGTGCTGGGAAAATTCTGATCGAACATAATTTCTTCTGAAACCAGCCAACCGTCCGGGCAACCGGGCGGTTTTTCTTTTAGATAACGCCAGGCTCCCGGCGGAAAAATGGCAACGATACCGCGAACACGGAGCCACCACCCGGGCGTTCACCATAGACAAGCGAGCCACCGCAGGCTTCCACGTTCTTTCGCGCCAAGGCCAGGCCAAGACCGGTTCCACGGGGTTTAGTGGTAAAGAAAGGCTCGAAGAGTTTCTTCCTGAGCTCCGGGGCTATGCCGGACCCTCTGTCGGACACCTGGATCAACACGCGCTGCTGCCTGGAAACGGTCTCAACCAAGGGGACAGCATCCAATCCTGCCATGGCATCACGGGCATTCGCGATGATATTGTCCAGGGCCTCAACCAACCTGTTTTCATCTCCTGACACCACTTCGTCTCCGGCCAAATTCGTCTCAAAACTGACTGTACCTGCATAACGTTCCGAGAACCCAGCAAGCATAGCTGACACAGGAACGGGATTAAGTCGTCTATCGGCCGGACTAAGATAAGTCCGTATCCGATCCGCTATCATGGTAAGACGCATGACTTCATCCTCTATCACCGCAAGCCCTGACGCGGCAGCCATGTCAGCTCCACGCCTGAGCAAGCCACATTGGATGCGGATTACTCCCAAAGGGTTCTTGATCTCATGGACAATGGTTCTTGCAGCTTCACCTAGTTCGACCAGTTCACGGTTCCTGGCCTCCCTGTCGGCGGCGGACAGATACCGGTGATACATCATGATCAGCACCGCATACAAGCCAGCCAAGGCAATGGAGACAGCCAGGAGAGTCGTCAGAAGACTGGCCTGGCGGACTGTGAAATCCCCTAATGAGTAATCTATGAAGGCCATGGCTGGTAGCAGCTCACCACTCATGGGTATAGGCATATCCCGTCGCATCCTGCCCATCGGGCCCATCTGCACCGACCCTACTGGACGCCGGCCCGGAAAATCGTTGCCCAGCAACCGATAGAGCACTAAGGAATCCTCTCCCAGTTCCATCTGTGAAGGCTGGGTATCAGCATTTATCGGATCAAGCTGCAACGGCGCGTCTCCGTAGCGATACAGGGCCTGCCCTTCAGGCGAATAAAGACCAAAAGAATTGACCCGCTGTATATCCTCCCGGTAAAAGCCTCCGGCACGGACAAGATCGGTCAGAGCGGTAAGGGTCCGGTAGGCTTCAAGCTCAAGGTACAGACGCCGGTTGCTTGCCTCCCTCATTCCCATACCCCAGACAGCAAGAATGAGCCCGGCCACAAGAATGGCTGCCGCAACTGGGAACACCTGCCTCTCGAAACGCTTCAACCATCGCATGGAGGCATTCTAATCATACAGCGCAGTGTATTCAATCGTTTGCATGGGACATATACAAGCTTGAGAAAAGACACCATCCCGGATACAGTAAACTTATGGCCAGTCCATCCCATAATACCCTGCTCAGCCAGGCCCTTGCTGCTGGCGCGGACCGCAATTACGTCAAAGCTGAAGAATTGCTTACAAAAATCATAGCAGAGACAGAATCTCTGCCTGAAACCTGGCTGTACCTGGGCAGGACACGCCATGCCATGGGTTATCCGGAACGGGCGATACCGGCCTTCAGGGTTTATCTGGAACGCTGCCCGGATGATGCCAACGGATGGTTTTTTCTGGGCCGCAGTTTTCTTGGTATCGGACTTGCCCGGGAAGCTTCCCGCTGTCTCGGCAAGGCATCTGAGCTTGGCAGACATGATGCAGAGACCTTGGCCTTGTGCGGCTTTGCTGAACTGAAGCTGAAACGACCGTCCAAGGCCAGGGCCTTCCTGGAAGAGGCAGTAAAACTTGCTCCGGAAAACGCCAGCATACACAGAGGATATATAAACGCCCTTTTTGTGGAGGCCCTCCGGGTCCTGAACCGGGGCGATCCTGCGGCGGCATCACACATGATATCGTATGTGATAGCAGAAGGCCATGACGGTCCGGCTCAGCACCTGTACAGGGCCAGAGCCTTCAAGGAACAGGGCAGGCTTGTGGAAGCCCTTTCCGACCTCGAAGTTGCCATAAAAATGTCTCCGGATGATTCTTCCCTACGCCTCCAAGCGGCTGCCCTGAGGTTTGCCCTTGGGGACGCACGGACGGCCATCGCTGATATCGAAGCAGCCGGCCTCAAGCTGCCCGGACTCCCTGAGTCATCATGGAGCGCCGAAGCACTTGAACGCTGGCGGGTCATTGCGGCAATGGAGACTGGTGACTACAAAGCAGCCCTGGCTGCAGCCACCGAGCGTCTCCGCAAGGGAGACAAGGACGCGGCGATTCGTGCCGTCGCAGCCCAGGCCAACTTCGAACTAGGTAGATTCGAGCGTGCAGTTGCCCACTTCAAACGAGCTGTCGAAGCAGATCCCGCAGCGCCAGACCTGCGTCTTGGACTAGCGCTGGCTTACTGGGAAACCGATAAATATGCCGAGGCAAAAGCCGCTGCAAACAGCGCTGTAAAACGGGGGGCCAAGGCAGATGAGGCAAGTTATCTCGATGTGATATGCGATGCAAAACTTGGAGCTGATGCGGAGGCTCTCCTACCAAGGCTCCAAAGACTTCTTAAAAACCGGCCTGGTGATCCACGGCTCATGCTTATCTATGCCGAAAGCCTGTACAAAACCGGGCGTCCAGACCTTGCGGAGGCCTGGTTCAAAGATTTCCTGTTCATTGAACCGGATCATGAACTGGCAAGACTCTACCTGATTTCGATAGCCGAATCCCTGGGCAACCAGGATGCTCTGGCAAGACACTATAAAGACTACCTCTCTGCCTATCCGGACAATTCCAGTATCCGGCGCGAGTATGTAGAACTGCTGGCAGGGAGCAGGTTGTGGCAGGATGCTGCCATAGCGATAGAAGAGGGCTATGCCTATGGTGTGACAGGACGAAAAGTCGATACCATGCTGGCCTTATGCTACAGGAATTCCGGACGCTATCGTGATGCGGCTGGATTGTACCGCAGGCTACTGCAAGGTGAGCCCGGAAACACCGAACTGCTCCTTGGTCTGGCCTGGTCCATGGATCGTTCAGGGGCAAAAAACCTGGCTATTGAACTCCTGGAACGTGGGGCCGCGTATATTGCCAAAGAGGCTGAACCCTACCTTGCACTTGGAGCACTTCAAGCCAAGGCCGGAATGAACGAAAAAGCCGTTGCAGCCTTCTCCAAGGCCGTCGAATTGGCACCTGCCGATCCACGGCCTTTACGTAATCTGGCAAGGCTATACGACCAAGCCGGCATCGCATCCATGGCATTAAAATTCAGGTCCCAAGCTGATTCCCTGGAGATAAAAACCGGAAATCTGGAAAAACGCAGGAAAATTTGAGCTTTCACTCTGGCCAGCCTATGCTATACTCGACTACAACCCAGGAGGTAGACTGTGCCCATCAAAGCCATGGATCTGTTTGACGCATATTCAAAATCCATGCTCCCCATGGAACATGGATTCATTGTGTCTTCGTTCTTTCATCGCAATTCAAGCTATTCCCGCTATGAAATAGTATCGTACAACAATGTCAAGTCGATCTATCCATCCGATGAAGGCATAACCTTCCAGACCGACGGCAAGAAGATGCACATCCTGATTGAACCTTCTAATTACCCCAAAAAAGGTGAAGAGCCTTATGTCCGTACCAGGGCTGACCAGATCCCCCATCGTTTCTCCGAGTTGGATCTGCACACCTGCAAGAATCAGACAAAAATCTACTTCAGCAAAGACTCAGTCATGTCATATACAGCCTTCACGATCATGAAACCCGAGGGTATAAATTTCTCTTTCCTGTTTTTCATGCTTCCCGATATCTATGACAGCATGGCCTTGTTCTTCGAGAAAACCTTCAACAAGGAAGCAGCGGTTCCTCTAGCAGATGCCAAGAAAGTTGCGAAGCTGGTTGCCAACAAGGTACAAGCCAACATGAACTGGGAATATTCAAGCTGAGTGCTGGTTCTGGATCCTGTGCAAGCTCTGATACTGGTATCGCTAAAGCCGGGTCGTTCCAGCACGCTATCTGGCCAGCCACCACTGGCAGTCAGGACGTAAATAAAACAGGCGCCTCCTGAAAGGCGCCCGTTTTGTTTTATGGGAATCAATGAGTATTACAGGAACATCTCACGCCGATGCTACCGCCTTTATTCTCTCCAGTTCTATCTGGGCCACTGCCAGACAAGCTATGGGAACCGAGTAGGGAGAGCAGGAAACGTAGTCAAGCCCGGCTTCCATGCAGAAGCGGATATTGTCCGGGTTGGCACCGTGCTCTCCACACAACCCTATATGAAGGTTCGGTCGGGTCATGCGGCCGCGCCTGGTGGCCATGGAAACCAGTTCCTTCACCGGTGTGGCCAGGGTTGAGAACGGGTTACCGTCTATCAGATCAAACTGGGAATAATCGGGCATGAAGCCATTGAAGTCATCGCGGCTGACACCCATGGTGGTCTGGGTAAGATCATTGGTACCAAAGCTGAAAAATTCGCTGTATCTGGCTATCTCGCCGGCCTGGAGGGCAGCCGCAGGCAACTCTATCATTGTTCCAATGCGGTAATCCACTGGTTTTGCCTTGAGTTCCTTGCGTAGGTCTTCCTCGATATCAACTATGCCCTTGTACGCCTTACCTTCTATTTTCTTACCGTAGACTATCAATTTCAGTTCTGCTGCGTTCATCACGATCGGTATCATGATTTCAGGACGCACATCAACTTTTTCAGCCTGCAGCTTGTATGCGGCTTCAAAAACCGCCCTGGTCTGCATGGCATATATCTCCGGGTAGCTGACGGCTATACGGCAACCTCTATGGCCAAGCATGGGATTGAACTCCGCAAGACTCTCTATCATGGCTCGTATATCGGCCTTTGAGGGTGTCTTTGCACCCTTCTTGCCGGATCCGATATGAGCCATGAAGGCGTCAAACTCAGCATCGTTGTGAGGCATGAACTCGTGGAGCGGAGCATCAAGCAGACGTATGGTAACGTCCTTGCCCGCCATGCTCTTGAACAGACCATAGAAATCGTCACGCTGCATCACCTCAAGCTTTGCCAGCGCTTTTTCACGAGCTTCAGGTGACGCAGCAAGGATCATTTCACGGAAGACATTTATACGTTTCTCGTTGAAGAACATATGTTCGGTTCTACACAAGCCTATTCCATCTGCCCCAAAGGATAGGGATAAATCCGCATCCCGTGGGCTATCCGCGTTGGCTCGTACCTGGAAATGCTTCATGTGTTTCTTCACGATGGCAATGAACTCGAACAAGCCGGATTCACCGGGATTCGGTTCAATCAAAGATGCCTTTCCGAGCCAGATCTGAGGTTCGCCATAGTAAGGCACGTTTATGGTTATGAAGTCACCCTCGTTGAAGTTGATATCCCCTATGGAAGCCTTCCTACCGCGTATCTTCATATCCGGCTTCACCAGCGATACCTTGCCATACTGCCGGGCAACAACCGATGCATGGGCAGAATAACCACCCTCACACGAGAGAACACCTGATGCTACCTCAATGGCTTTTACATCCTCGGCAAAAGTCGAAGGCATCACCAGGATCATCCGCTTGTCCTCGCCTTTTTGCTGGGCAATACGATACGCATCAAGCAGTGTCTCTGTTGTAAAATAGACCCGCCCTATGGCAGCTCCAGGCGCACCTGTTATGCCGCCATTATTTGCCTTCAGCTTTCTGACGGAGCTCATATCCACCACTGGGTGCAGGATTTCATTAAGGCGGCCAGGCTGAATGGAATTGATCACAAAGGCATCATCAACTACCTTGCGTTTGTTCAGGTCAAGATACAGTTTAAGGTCTGCCTGGGTACTCTTGGCCATGACCTGACGCTGCTCTATCAACCACAGCTTGTCTTTTTCGATAGTGAATCTGATCTGCCGGATTTCCAGGTGATGGTCTTCCAGAACCAGGGCCATCCGCTGAAGCTCCTTCAGATGCTTGGGTGTTATACGGTTGATGTCGTCACCGGCCGCGCCAATCTCGTCAAAGCGCTCAACGAAATACTCACCCTGCAGTTTTTTGTCACCGTTAACCACGTTCCGGGTATAAAAAGCACCTGAGCAGGAACTCTTGCCATAGTTGCCATACACCATGGGCTGAACGAGTATGGCTGTGTCCGAATCATCCTGATCATCCAGGTACAACATATGTGAAATGCGTTTTAGAGCTATATCCAGCTGTTTCCAGGGATCATCAAAAAAACCTTCAGGCAGCAGGTCGGCATAAGACTCCATCATGACCGAAGACTTGATGGCCGATTTATCGCCGGATAAGCTCTTGTTAGCCATGATGATGCGCTCGGCGATTTTTGCCTGATCTTTCTCACGTCCTTCAAGTTCTGCTATACGCTCTTCAATCTTGAGCATGCCCCTAGCCAAAAAGGCAATTTCATGGGCACCAAAATTCTCACCGACATTCTTGTTGAATCCTGACACCGTTTCACGGGCAAGGCCAAAATTGTGCAGGGCTGGATAATTGGAAATGGCCAGGTTCGGAGAGATAACAATCTTGAGCAATAGTGGTTCGCCGCTGTCACCGTAGTGTTTGTCAACTATATCCTCGATGCGTCTTATACTCGGGCGGATTGCCCCGACAACATCGTACTGCTCAAGATGGGATGCCACATCTGTATCAAGAATGAAACCAGGAAGTATCGGAAAATCAAGATCGGCAAACTCATAAGCCTGCCGACCACGCTGTCCAAGTTTGTCCGGATCCACTCCCTTTTTCATTCGATCTTTCTGGCTGAAATAATGCACACTTGATTTCATCGATGGCTCCTTGTCTAGAAGAGAGAAAGAACGCCGTTGACCGGACCACGCAAGAAGGCTTCAAACATGGAACTGGCACCTTGAGCCAGATACCGCTGCAGCTTGGCCACGTCGCAAATATTTTCTCCAACAACAGCAAACTGGATTACGCTTCCATGCTTGACCTTGCCCCATTTGAAAAGAGCATTGAGGTTGGTAATGCGTTCTCCGTCATAATAGACCATCACGTCCAGATCCTGATGCTTTACTTTATAACTATCTATGATGCGTTTCCATGCTTCTACATTGCCGTTGTGGAATAATTCGTTGGCAACCCGGACGGCATACATCGGAGTCATTCGTGCACCTGGTCGCTGGATGGGAGCTGCCGCTGCAGCAGGTGCGACAACGGCTGCGGTAGGTGCTTCGGCAGGTTCTTCAGCCAT
>MIBM01000142.1:0-879 GCA_001830645.1 Spirochaetes bacterium RIFOXYC1_FULL_54_7 | reverse complement strand
TTCTTGGCAGCTTTTGGGGAGCTTGTCATCGCTGGTTTTTCAGCTTGCTTCTGCTTGTATGTGCAGGAGCCCTTGAGCAAGGCTGGTTCATCCTTGGCTTTCTTGCCCTGATACAGATCCAGCAGGATAGAACAGGCTTTGTCGGCTAGCCTGGCATCATAGTCTTTACCGAAAGCACCAGTGTAGACTATGAGCAACTCTCTCTTGTTAAGCCGGTCGACGCGCAGGGTATGGGTCTTGTTTTTTGGATTCAGTACTATGACACCTAGATCCGGGTGACTGTATACGACAACAAAATCCAGGGCACTCCAATTGGCAACCTGGTCATGCACATCCGCCAACCCGCCTGTAAGTGATGAAAGATTGCATGCTGCGTAGTGGTAAGCAAACTTCCCGGTTAGCAACATGGAAACAAGAGGCTGGATCTCTTCAGACGAAACAGCTTTTGCATCAAGCAAATCGTTGAGTATATCAGCGAGGTTTTCGCCATCGGTGATCCGCTCAGCCAAGGCTACTGTAGCCTTGATATGCCGTACCGAAGCATTGAAGCTTTCTTTGAATCCCAAAGCTTCGTACGTGCAACTGGAGGCCATCATATGCATCCCCTTCCGTTCTTGAAAAAAGCGCCCCCCGACATCGGGGGGCGCAGGCAAACCTGATTCTACAGCTCCCGAATCCCGCCCTCGTCCCGTTTTCGTGGTTTGGGACCGGGCTTGGCCTTGGCCTTCGGGCCTGGCTTGGCACCGCTCTTCTTGGGCGCTGCATCAACCATGCCGGATGATCTGCTATTACGAGGTGCCTTCTCGGCAGTGGCCTCAGGCAAGGCAGGGGCAGATGATTCGGCTGGCTCGCTATTGAGCATGGCAAGATAACCACCGG
>MIBM01000141.1 GCA_001830645.1 Spirochaetes bacterium RIFOXYC1_FULL_54_7 | reverse complement strand
CTGCCTGCATGTACAGGTCACCCTGTACGGTGTAATTATATCTGGTTGCTATGGTAGTCGCTACCAGTGAAAGAATGTCATCATCTGAATATTTCCTTCTTCTGCCTGTCTTTATGGCTCTGAATACCTCATAGTGCCTGGTGGCGTATTTCCGTGCGTACAGCCAGACGATGCGTTCGAAGGTTGGATCCTCGACGATGAGCCAGTATTTATGGCAGTAGGCCAGCACGATGTCCTCGTCTCGGGTAAGGATGGATGGTATCTCTATGCGGCGGACGTCAGCGGCGTCGAACTCGATGCGTGACAGGTCGAAGAAATTCTTCTTCTCCCTTTCGGCCTCCATGCTCCTGCGTTCTTCCTCGGCAGCCAGGCTCGACGCTATGAAGTCCGTGCCCTCATTGTCATCGACTGAGGCCTGATTGTAGAACTCGCCAAGCAGATAGCAGACCTGCAACATTTCCTTGTGGTGGTGTCCGAGCATCTTTGCGTAATCACAGTGGGTATCCGCAACGTTTTTTGCCTTGTCGGCATCGTCGGGCAGGAGTCGGGCTATAATCTCGACCGCTTTGAGCACCCCGTAGGTGTTCTTCATCGAGACACCTGTTAATGGTGCGATCAGTGCATCGATGTTGCGGAGTATCCGGGCAAGAACGGCATCGACCTGGCGGTTCAGCAAGGCGTGCAACAGGGTGGAGAATCCAGGGGAACGGGTCCTGTACAGCTTGAGCAAGTGGATTCGCTCGGTCTCATCGGGGTATCGCGGGCGGATTCGGGTATTGTATACCGATAAGGCTTCCATCATGCGTCCAGCGGTGCGCAGATCGAAATAGCGTTCAATGTCGGGGTCTCCGCCGTAACGCAGGCCCGGGAATGCCTGCTCGAGGATGCTTTCCCTGACTGTTGCCCCTGGCTCGTTCATGGTTGGCCATTATACGTATCCCCTCCAAACCGTACAAGACAGGGATCTTCGCGCTTGATTCAAACAAGAGGAATCCAGGCGGCGGGCATTGGCTGGTAAAAAAAGAACCGCCCCCGTTTATGGGGGCGGTACCAAAGCGTTGTGCTCTGGCCAGGGTTCGGCACGTTCGCGCGGTTGCGTCTTACTGGAGGAGCTGGAGGACCTGTTGGGTTGTCTGGTTCGCCTGGGCGAGCATGGCGTTGCCTGCCTGGGCCAGTATCCTGTTCTTGGTGAAGTCGACCATCTCGCTGGCCATATCTGCGTCGCGGATACGACTCTCGGCAGCTTGAAGGTTTTCTGCGCCGATGTCTATGCCCTTGATCGCATGTTCCAACCTGTTCTGGTAGGCTCCGAGATCCGCCCGCTGCTTGCTTACCTTCTTGAGAGCCTCGTCCAGGGTTCCGATAGCCCTGTTGGAGCTATCCGGATTGGCCAGATTGACGATGGAATCATCACTGACATTCTTTACCCCAAGGCCCTTTGCAGTCATGGTGCCAATGAAGATCTGCTCACGCTGATCCATGTTTGCACCGATATGCAGCCACATTGAGCCTGTGACGATGTTCTCGCCGCCTTCCTTGGCAAAACGCCCGGTAAGGAGGTTCATGCCATTGAACTGGGCATGGCTTGCGATGCGGTCGATCTCGTCTACGAGTTGCGAGATTTCTACCTGGATCTGCATGCGATCCTCTGCGGTATAGATACCGTTTGAAGACTGCACGGCAAGCTCCCGGACGCGCTGGATGATATCCTGCGTTTCCTGGAGGAATCCCTCGGTGGTCTGGATGAACGAAATACCGTTCGATGCGTTCTTGGAGGCCTGGTTCAAGCCCCTGATCTGGGAACGCATCTTTTCGGACACTGCGAGTCCCGAAGCATCGTCCCCGGCGCGGTTGATCCGCATTCCGGAAGACAGCCTCTCCATGTTCTTGTCGACGTTGCCATTCGTAACCCCGAGTTGACGAT
>MIBM01000140.1:9414-10139 GCA_001830645.1 Spirochaetes bacterium RIFOXYC1_FULL_54_7 | reverse complement strand
ACCTTCCTTGAAGTTGGAACGGATCGGCAATTCGATGATGTCACCACCTGGCTTGGCCATTAGGCCACGCATGCCTGCCAACTGGCGGATCTGGTTCTTGGAACCGCGCGCACCGGAGTGGGCCATCATGTGGATGTTGTTGAAGCCGTTCATGCTCTTTTCCAGGGTTTTCATCATCACCGCGGTGACGTCTTCGTTGGTCTTGGACCAGACTTCAACGACCTGGTTGTAACGCTCTTCCTGGGTGATATGACCGGCAAGATACTGCTTCTGGATGGCGTCGACCTGCTTGTTGGCAATCTCGATATACTCGTATTTTTCCTTGGGAATGATGATGTCGTCCATGCCTATGGTGGCGCCGAAGAACGTGGCGTACTTGAAGCCCATGTTCTTGATGGCATCGAGCATCATTACCGTTACATAGGGTCCTTCGTGCTTGTAGACCCATTCAACCAGGGATCGTATTTCCTTTTCAGGCAAGGTGTAATTGATGTACGGGACTTCAGGGGGCAGGGCCTCGTTGAAGAGGAGCCTGGCTGGAGTGGTATCGATGGCTGCGCCGTAAGGCACGGGCAGAACCTTGTCCAGGCCATTCCAGATGGGGCCTTTGGGTGCGGGAGCCCTGACCACGGCTTCCCAGTCGCAGGAACCGGCATCACAGGCCATGTACGCCTCCTCCCGGGAGGAGTAGCGTCGACCCTCGCCCTTGGCACCGGGCTTGGAAC
>MIBM01000140.1:1820-9386 GCA_001830645.1 Spirochaetes bacterium RIFOXYC1_FULL_54_7 | reverse complement strand
ATCCTGGGAAGGGTAGACTATGGTCTTGCCGTTGGCCGGGTCAAGCAGGTTCCGGCTTGAGAGCATGAGGGTCCAGCACTCGGCCTGGGCAGCACTGGTGAGTGGCACATGGACGGCCATCTGGTCGCCGTCGAAGTCGGCATTGAAGGCGCGGCACACGAGGGGATGCAGCTTTATGGCCTTGCCCTCGACCAGCACCGGTTCGAAGGCCTGTATGCCCAGCCTATGCAGGGTCGGTGCGCGGTTGAGCAACACAGGGTGCTCGCGGACAACCTCATCCAGCACGGCAAAGACCTCGGGAGTCTCCTGCTCCACCAGCATCTTGGCCTTCTTGATATTGTAGACAACGTCCTTCTCTACCAGCTTCTTCATGATGAAGGGCTTGAACAGTTCCAGGGCCATCTTGGTTGGCAAGCCGCACTGGTGCAGCTTCAGCTCAGGCCCTACCACGATGACCGAGCGGCCGGAATAGTCCACTCGTTTACCCAGGAGATTCTGGCGGAAGCGACCCTGCTTGCCCTTGAGCATGTCCGACAGGGATTTGAGAGGCCGGTTGGAAGCGCCTTTTACGACACGCTTCTTCTTGGAATTGTCGAACAGGGCGTCAACTGCTTCCTGGAGCATGCGCTTCTCGTTGCGGATGATGATGTCCGGCGCATTGAGGCTCTGGAGGCGCTTGAGGCGGTTGTTGCGGTTTATGACCCGGCGGTACAGGTCGTTGAGGTCGCTGGTTGCAAACCTGCCGCCATCCAGCTGGACCATGGGCCTGAGTTCAGGGGGGATCACAGGGATCACATCCAGGATCATCCATTCAGGCTTGTTGGCTGAACCGCGGAAGCTCTCGACGATCTCTATGCGCTTCAGCAGGCGCTTGTCGCTCTTGGCACCCTTCTCGACCATCCTGGCCCGGAGTTCAACCGCCATAACATCGAGGTCTATGGTATCCAGGAGCTGGCGGATGGCTTCGGCACCCATGCCGGCGGTAAAGGCTCCGCCGTAGCGGTCCTGGGCCTCGTAGTATTCCTCTTCAGAAAGGAGCTGCATCTTCTTGAGGTCCGTATCGCCGGCATCGATGATGACGTACTTCTCGTAGTACAATACGGAACGCAGGGCTGCAACAGGCAGGTCAAGAAGCAGGCCCATGCGGGAGGGCACGGAGCGGTAGAACCAGATATGCGAAACCGGGCTTGCCAGCTCGATATGGCCCATGCGTTCGCGGCGGACCTTGAAGTGTGTCACCTCGACGCCACAACGATCACATATCACGCCCTTGTAGCGTATGGACTTGAACTTGCCGCAGTAGCACTCCCATTCCTTGGTGGTGCCGAAAATACGCTCGCAGAACAGGCCGTCCTTCTCGGGGCGGAGGGTGCGGTAATTGATTGTCTCGGGTTTCTTCACTTCGCCATAGCTCCAGCTGCGGATCATGTCCGGGCTGGCGAGGCGTATCATTATACTGTCGAAATCCTGTATGTCTCTCATGCGGTCTCCCCTATCAGAAATTCGATCCCTGCTTGGCTATCAAGTCCTCATCACGCTCGGTCAATGGTATCTGTTTGCCCTTTGCGTCGAAGATCCTCATATCCAGAGCCAGGCCGCGGAGCTCCTGGACCATTACATTGAAGGCTTCCGGTATGCCTGCCGCGGTGTGGGGCTCGCCCTTGACGATGGCTTCGTAGACCTTGGCGCGTCCTGTCATATCGTCTGACTTGATGGTGAGCAACTCCTGAAGGGTATTCGCGGCGCCGTAGGCCTCGAGGGCCCAGACTTCCATTTCACCAAGGCGCTGGCCACCGAACTGGGCCTTGCCGCCAAGGGGCTGCTGGGTGACAAGGGAGTATGGACCGGTTGAACGGGCATGCATCTTGTCGTCCACAAGGTGATGGAGCTTCAGGAAGTATATGACGCCCACCGTTACCGGGTTCTGGAAATGCTCGCCGGTGCGACCATCCCTGAGGCGGGTCTTGCCCGCTGCCGGGAGACCGGCCTCTGCAAGCTTCTCTTCGATCTGCTCCTGGTCAGGAGACTGGAACACCGGAGAACTGTACCACTCGCCCAGGGTGGACGCGGCCCAGCCAAGCTCGGTCTCCATGATCTGGCCGATATTCATCCGGGAAGGCACGCCAAGCGGGTTCAGGCAGATATCCAGGGCTGTTCCATCGTCCAGGTAGGGCATGTCCTCTACCGGCAGGACCCTGGCGACAATACCCTTGTTGCCATGGCGGCCGGCCATCTTGTCGCCTTCCTTCAGCTTGCGCTTGGCGGCGATAAGCACCTTTACCACTTCCTCGACACCAGGAGACAGGTCATCGTTGGCGCTGCGCTTCAGGCGCTGCACATCGATGATGGTGCCCTCTATGCCGTGGGGTACCCTGAGCGAGGTGTCCCGGACGTCCTTTGCCTTCTCACCGAAGATGGAGTTGAGCAGCTTGAACTCCGGTGTGGTTTCGGTCTCGCTCTTGGGTGTGACCTTGCCGACCAGGATATCACCCGACTTTACCTTGGCTCCAACGCGGATGATGCCCTCGGCGTCCAGGCTGTCCAGGCTCTTCTCGCTGGTGTTGGGAATATCACGGGTGATGCGCTCCGGCCCAAGCTTGGTTTCCCGGACCTCGGTCTGGAATTCCTTGATATGGATGGAGGTGAAGAGGTCTTCCTTGACCACACGCTCGGAGATCAGGATGGCGTCTTCGTAGTTGTAACCGTTCCAGGGCACGAAACCGGCAAGGATGTTACGGCCTAGAGCCATCTCGCCGTCCTTGGTCGCAGGACCGTCGGCTATCACCTGGCCTTTGAGTATCTTCTCGCCGTTCTTTACGATGGGGCGCTGGTTGTAGCAGGTATCCTGGTTGGTGCGCTGGTACTTGATGAGCAGGTATTCGTCTTTGCTATCCGGAGCCTCGTCCGGCTGGATGACTACCCGGAGAGCATCGACCCAGACCACGACACCCCCACGCTTGGCCTTTATGAGCACGCCGGAGTCGTAGGCGGTCTTCTTTTCCATGCCCGTCCCTACCCTGGGGGGGTCACTGAAAATCAGTGGTACGGCCTGGCGCTGCATGTTGGAGCCCATGAGGGCGCGGTTGGCGTCATCATGCTCAAGGAAGGGGATAAGGGCGGCAGAGACCGAGATGATCTGCTTGGGCGAGACGTCCATGTACTGGAGATCCTTGGACTGCCTGGTGGTGTAGTCGCCCTGATGGCGGCATGACACGTTGGTCTCCAGGAAGTTACCCTTGTCGTATATCTTGGCACTGGCCTGGGCAATGTAATACTTGTCCTCGTCCATCGCGGACAGGAATTCGATATGGTCTGTAACCTTGCCGTTGACAACGGTGCGGTATGGGGTTTCAAGGAAGCCGTACTCGTTCACCGTGGTATAGGTGGCCAGGGAGACGATGAGTCCTATGTTCGGGCCTTCAGGGGTCTCGATCGGGCACATGCGGCCATAGTGGGTGTAGTGGACATCGCGGACCTCGAAGCCGGCGCGGTCCCTGGAAAGACCACCGGGGCCAAGGGCATTCAGGCGCCGCTTGTGGGTAAGCTCTGCCAGGGGGTTTACCTGATCCATGAACTGGGAGAGCTGGCTGGAGCCGAAGAACTCCTTGATGGCCGCCACTATCGGCTTGATGGACACGAGGTCCTGGGGCCGTATGGTATCGGTCTCCTTGAGGGACATGCGTTCCTTGGCGATGCGCTCCATGCGGCTGAAGGCGCTCTTCATCACGTTGGCCATAAGCTCGCCGACCGAACGCACCCGGCGGTTGCCAAGGTGATCTATATCGTCGAGATTGTTCTCGCCATAGTACACGGTCATCAGATAGTTCATGGTGGCGATTATGTCTTCCCTGACAAGGGTGTGTTCCTTCACCGGTACCAGGTAGTCGAATTTCTTGTTCAGCTTGTAGCGTCCGACCTTGCCAAGGTCATAGCGACGGTTGGAGAAGAACAGCGAATGCAGATCGCGTTCGGCGTTCTCCACCGTGATCGGCTCTCCGGGCATCAGTGTGGCGTATACGGCAGCAAGGGCATCGGCTTTGGTCGGTTCATCCTGGGTTGGATCGTCCTTGACCAGCTTGATGTCTTCCCGCTCGAGGCAGTTCAGGATCATGTTCCAGTGCAGGCCCTCGGCGTGCTCGAAATCAATGACATCAATGGTGGTGATTCCTGCAGTCACCAGATCATCCACATCATGCAGATGGATCTTGTCACCTGCCCGGTAAAGCTTCTTGCGCTCCCCGTCCTGCTCTACCCAGACAGCCTTGGCCAGTATCCTGTTGACGGCACGGTCACGGTCTTCACGGGCTTCGGAAAGTTCCAGCGGTTCGGTCTTATAGAATGCATTGATGACATCTTCACGGGTCTCGAGGCCGACCGAGCGGAGGAACATGGAACCCAGTATGCGTTTCTTACGGTCTATCTTGGCGTAAATCAGTTCCTTTTTCTGGTCGATCTCGAACTCGAGCCAGGAACCACGGTATGGAATTATACGGGCGCTGTAGATGCCCTTCTCGTGGCAGAAGATGACACCCGGAGAACGGTGGATCTGGGAAACCACAACACGTTCAGCACCGTTGATGATGAAGGTTCCGCGATCGGTCATCAGGGGGATATCCCCAAGGTAGATGTCCTTCTGGCGGATTTCACCTGTCTTCTGGAAAACCAGGTTGATACGTGCCTTCAGGGGTACCGCATAGGTAAGACCCTTCTGTTTGCATTCGTATTCCGTATATTTCATGGCATCTTCGTCGAGGTTGTAGTGCTCGAACTCCAGCAGCATGTCGCCATTGGGGCTCTCTATGGGGAACGTAGCATTGAGGACCTCCTGGAGGCCCTGGATATCCGGCGATTCGCCGCGCGCAACCTTGTTGCGCTGGAGGAATCGCTCATAGCTCAAAGTCTGTATGTCTATGAGATCGGGAAGCTCGATTGCTTCCTTGTAATCCTTGCCAATGTACGTACGTGCTATCTTGTGTTCCGTGTAAGCCATCGTTACCCCCTGTCGTGGTTCCGCCGGTTTTTAACTATCTATACTGAAAAGCAATCCAGCCCCGAGAGGCTACCCGCGTAACATTCATGCTCATTCGTTGCCCTCGTTCCAGCCGGGCTTCGGGAAGAACCATCGCAACGCCTCCTGGGTAAGTCCGAAGCCCCCAGAGAGACCCACGAACGGACCCGAATGGGAACCCCGGAGGAAACAAAGGCGTCAAGAGACGCGAAAAGGTACCGGACGCGGTGAAGCATCCGGTACCTCCCCGACGCATGGCGCCGGGGCAAGAGAATCGAACGGATACGTGCCTTCAAGATCCTTATTTGATCTCGACGGTACCGCCGGCTTCGGTAATCTGCTTCTTGACCTTCTCGGCCTCATCCTTTGGAACGCCTTCCTTCAAGGGCTTGTCACCGGCTTCAACGAGATCCTTGGCCTCCTTGAGACCGAGGCCCGTGATGGCCCTGACTTCCTTGATGATGGAAATCTTCTTGTCCGCAGGGAATCCTGACTTGAGGATTACGGTGAACTCGGTCTGCTCTTCCACAGGAGCAGCGGCGGCGGCGGCGGGGCCGGCTGCCATGGCAACGGGAGCGGCGGCAGTAACGCCGAACTTTACTTCCATGGCCTTTACAAGTTCCGAAACCTCGAGAACGGTCATCCCGGCGATCGCATCCAGGATCTGATCAGTGCTGAGAGCTGCCATATTATCTTCTCCTTATGGCTGAAACGATCACCCGCACTCACGGCGCGGGCGCCTCCCTTACGGGAAGGTTATAAAGCGGACAGGTACGGCAGCCAACCGGAAGCCTGACCGCTGATTACCGAACAAACAACCCGGGTAAAATCCCGGAACTGGATACAACTCAGGAGCCGGCCTTCTGGTCGGCCACTGCCTGAAGAGTACGCACCAGCTTTGTGGGAACACCGTTCATGGCGTACACCAGGTTCTGCAGGGGCGCCTTCATGGCACTCATGAGCATGGAGATAAGCTGACTCTTGCCCGGCAGTTTCGAGAATGCTTCTACCTGTGTCTGGTCATAGAAGGCCTTGTCTACAAGACCACCCTTTAGCTTGACCACAGGGTGTTCCTTGGCGAAATCGACCAGGATCCTGGCGACTTCGTTGGAATCATCCTTGGCAAAGGCTATGGCCGTAGGACCAACCAGGACGCCGGATACATCAGGATACTTCAGGCGCTCGAAGGCCAGGCGCGCAAAGTTGTTCTTGATGATGTGGTATTCCGCGTTTTTTTCACGAAGCTGGCCGCGCAGGGCGGTGATCTGCTCCACGGTAAGGCCGCGGTAATCTGTGAAGATGAAGTCTCGGCTGTTCTGTATCTTGGCGCTTACCGCCTCGATGGCCTCGATCTTGCTCGGCTGAAGTTTTTTTCCACGGAGGGCCATAATCTACCTCTCTGCCTTGGCCAGGGCAACCCGGACGCTTGGGCTCATGGTTCCGGCCAGATACACGGACTGTACGAACTCGCCCTTGGCATCGGAGGGCTTCTTGCGGTTTATCTCGCCGAGAAGGGTTTTGAGATTTTCAGCTATCATGGAAGGTTCCATGGATACCTTGCCCACGGCGATGTGGATGATACTGGTCTTGTCGGTGCGGAACTCGGTACGGCCCTTCTTCAGCTCGGCAATGGCAGCCTTGATGTCGAAGGTAACGGTACCGGTCTTGGGATTGGGCATGAGGCCCCTGCGACCAAGGATCATACCGAGCTTGCCCACGTCCTTCATCATGTCAGGCGTGGCAACCGCGATGTCGAACTCCATCCAGCCGCCCTTGATCTTTTCGATGAGCTCATCGCTGCCTGCGAAGGCGGCGCCTGCATCCATGGCCTCTTTTTCCTTGTCTGGCTTGCAGAACACAAGCACCTTCTTCTCACCCCTGAACTGGTAGGGGAGAACGACGGTGTCGCGGACCGATTGGCTCTTCTTGAGGTTGAGGCGGACATGCACTTCCACAGTCTCGTCGAACTTGGCGGTCCTGACTTCCTTAACCAGGGAGCAAGCCTCGTCAATCTCATATGACCTGGAACTGTCTATCTTCTTTACCGCTTCGCGGTATTTCTTACCGTGCTTCATGGCCTACCACTCCACTTCGATGCCCATGCTTCGGGCAGTACCGGCGATGATTCGCTCTGCTGCTGCGATATCGTTGGCCGAAAGGTCCTTGAGCTTGAGGTTTGCAATCTCCGTGAGCTTGGCGTGGGAAATCTTGCCCACCTTCTGCTTGTGCGGAATCGGAGAACCCTTGGCCAGACCGATGGCCTTCTTTATGAGGACCGAGGCAGGCGGGGTCTTCATGATGAAGGTAAAGGTCTTGTCCTTGTAAATGGTTATAAGGACAGGAATAGTAAGCCCTGCCTCCATAGCCTTGGTCCTGTCGTTGAACTGCTGACAGAATTGAGGCGCACTTACGCCATGAGGACCGAGAGCCGGTCCCACCGGCGGCGCCGGCGTAGCCTTGCCGGCCGGACACTGCAGCTTCACGAGCGCGGTGACCACTTTCTTAGCCATTGTAGACTCCTTTCGTGGTGACACCATCGACCATGCGGCCGATGGAGC
>MIBM01000140.1:0-1701 GCA_001830645.1 Spirochaetes bacterium RIFOXYC1_FULL_54_7 | reverse complement strand
AAAACCGCCGACACTGCACATCCTGCTGTTCCCATCTATGAGAAGTGCCCATACGGACACCGCTGTAGCATACAAAATCACGAATGCCTGGGGCCTTCTCAGGCATACCATCTAAAGCTTCTCCACCTGCAGCATATCGACTTCCACCGGAGTGGCACGTCCGAAGATGCCGACCATTACGCGCAGCTTGCTCTTGTCCTGGCTTACTTCCTCGATCGTCCCGGTAAAGGAGTCGAAGGGCCCCTCGATTATCTTGACCTGCTCGCCAACCGTAAAGTTCTGCTTGGACCGGGCCGGCCTGTCGCCCTTGATCTCGCCCGCCCGTTGCAGGATATGCCTGGCCTCTTCGTTTGAAATGGCTGTTGGCTTGTGCTGCATGGTGGCACCGACAAAGCCGGTGACACCCGTGATCTTGCGGATAGTAGAACACGTAGCCTTCCAGCTAGCCTCAGGCAGATCCATCTCCACAAGGATATAGCCAGGGAGCATCTTCCGCGCAGTGGTCCTGCGCTTGCCGTCCTTGACATCGACTACGTCCTCGCTCGGCACCTTTATATCGGTGACAACAGCGGAGTCAAGGTCACCCGAACCGAGCATGAGTCGGACTGTCTTCTCTATCTTGTTCTCGTAACCGGAATAGACGTGCAGGACGTACCAGGATTTAGCCATCAACTACGACCGCATCAGAAGAAGAAGTCGATTCCACGGACGAGGAGGTAATCCACGAGCCCGAGGAATACAGCCACCATAAGGGTGGACACGACTACGACTTTGGTTGAAGCAACGACATTCTCCCTGGATGGCCAGACGACCTTCTTTAGTTCCCCGTAACTATCCTTGAAGAACTGGACTATCTTGTTCATACCGGCTCCTTGCTGGCGAGAATCGGAGCTCCGGATCACCGGGACCGCCTCAATCTGAACGAACGAACCGCGCCCATACGGACGCGGAACCGCTGACAGGCGGTAATTCCGCCACTCCATCGATACAGGCCAGGAAGGACTCGAACCCTCAACATCCGGTTTTGGAGACCGGCGCTCTACCATTAGAGCTACTGGCCTTCGCTTTGCCGCCGGACTCAATCCGTGCCACGGACAGAATCTGGCGAGAAGGCGACCGGAACGCCGCCTCAGGACGGCCGGCGCTCCGGATTGGGTTATTTGACCTTGGTTTCCTTGTGCAGGGTATGCTTTCGGTCCCACTTGCAGTACTTCATAAGCTCAAGCTTTTCCTGCATGGTCTTCCGGTTCTTCTCGGTCGTATAATTGCGGCGCTTGCACTCGCTGCAGGCGAGGGCGATTATCTCGACGACTTGTTTCTTGCTGGCCATGGCGCGTTCCTTGACAAAAGATTGGCAAAACCCATAAACCGGTACAGGCCCGCTAGCGGGCCATATGCCGAGGTGCATGCACAAAGCATGCAGAGAGCCCCCGAACGGAATCGAACCGTTGACCTCATCCTTACCATGGATGTGCTCTGCCAACTGAGCTACAGGGGCTGGCAGATCGACGGTACAATAGCAATCGACCCTGTTTTTGTCAATAGCCGCAGCAATAACAGGCCTAATTGGAACGCCTTTTGCTCCTATGTCTGAAGGCATCGAAGAGGAAAGCCGCGACCTTGTCACGGGTCAGGACCAGCAGAAGCACACCGATGCCCCCGAAGACCAGTGCGCCAAACACAAAGGGTAATCCAGCAGAT
>MIBM01000139.1:10569-10864 GCA_001830645.1 Spirochaetes bacterium RIFOXYC1_FULL_54_7 | reverse complement strand
CATTGTACCTCTCAGCATAGCCAGATCGCCCCTGGTTGTCGGTTTTGTAGCAAGTACAACCATCCTGCTGGCTTTGCTGGCCAGGGTCGCCCCCTTGTTCCTGCTTCGTGGCTTCCTGCCTGTATTGCCTCTGGTTGGTATTGCCGCAGCCATGCAGCTTGTTTTTACCTGGCCAGGCGACCAGACCGCCGTACTTGTGGCACTTGGGCCAGTATCCATCAGCATCCGGGAGCTTGCTGCGGTCTCTACCATAGCCTTACGCTTGCTGGCCATGATGCTGGTGGTAGGCCTTTTT
>MIBM01000139.1:10206-10542 GCA_001830645.1 Spirochaetes bacterium RIFOXYC1_FULL_54_7 | reverse complement strand
GCTCGGGGAGTGGAGGATTTATTCGCTCCTCTTGCGCGGTTCGGTTTCCCTGCCCATGCCTTGGCACTGACTGTAGCGGTGGCCTTCAGGTTCATCCCCATCATAACGGGTGAACTGGAATCGGTGGTCAAAGCCCAGGCTGCCAGAGGTGCGGATTTCGGCAGGAGGAGGGGAGGCCCAATCCGAAAAGCCAGGGCCTATCTCCCCTTGTTGCTTCCGGTGACAATACGGGCACTTGAGAGGGCAGAAGCCCTGGCTGAGGCTATGGAAGCCCGTTGTTATTCATCCGAGGGACGTACCCGCTATGTGGAGTATCTGGGAGGCCCAGGCGATATG
>MIBM01000139.1:9562-10129 GCA_001830645.1 Spirochaetes bacterium RIFOXYC1_FULL_54_7 | reverse complement strand
GGTGAGACGCATTGTAACTGCAGGCGCACTTGGCGCTGTCTCGGTGGTCATGGCGGTTACGCCACTTGGCTATCTGCCGTGGTTTGGCGGCATATCCCTGACTATCATGCACATCCCGGTGCTGGTGGCAGCTGTCCTGGAGGGACCGGTGGCTGGTACTGTAGTGGGTCTGATCTTTGGTGTAACAAGTCTGGTCAGGG
The DNA here is from genome assembly GCA_001830645.1 of Spirochaetes bacterium RIFOXYC1_FULL_54_7. GTDB lineage: Bacteria > Spirochaetota > Spirochaetia > Treponematales > UBA12059 > MIBM01. The sequence continues at coordinate 9,929 of MIBM01000139.1, read as the reverse complement.
CTGCCGTTGCTCCGATGGGTCCGCTGGATCCACTGTTCACCAATCCGCTTGTATCAGTACTGCCGCGCCTGTTCATCGGGGTGGCGGCTTGGGCTGTCTTCCATTTGTTCAGAGGCAAGGTAACCCCGCTGGCAGCCGGTATCGCGGGTGCTGTCGGCGGCTTCGTCAACACAGTGCTGGTGTTGTCCATGCTCGGGCTTACGGCAGGCAGGGAGATCGCGGGTATTCTTGGAATGGACCTTGGCACAATACCCACCTTCCTAGCAGGCATAGCACTGTCCAACGGTCTTATTGAAGCCGGGGTGGCAGCTGTCTTTACCAGCTCCATAGTAAGCGCCTGGAAGGGTGTCGCCAGCCTTGGCGCCAG
>MIBM01000139.1:1743-9550 GCA_001830645.1 Spirochaetes bacterium RIFOXYC1_FULL_54_7 | reverse complement strand
CTCCGAGGAGGACTGAGTGCTTCTGGCTTTGGATCTAAGCAATGGCATGCTTGTAAGCGGGTTCCGCCATGATGGTCGCTGGCTGGCAAGCTCACGTCTGGGACCCGACAGGACCTCGGACGAGTACGCCTTCCTGCTCGAAGCTTCGGCGCTGCGTGCCGGCATCGATCAGTCAGGCAAGGTTGAGACAGCCTGGTTGTCAAGCGTGGTTCCGGCAATGACACCACGGGTCGTGCACGCCGTCAGACTTGCCTTCGGTATTGATACGGCGCTTGTAGCTCCAGGGGTGAGGACAGGAATAAAGATCCGCACCGACGTGCCTACGGAAGTGGGCAGCGACATAGTCTGCGCCGCGGTTGCGGCCCGGGCCTTGGGCAAGGGTCCGGTGATAGTGGTTGACTTCGGAACCGTCATAGCCATCAGCGCAATAAACGATGCTGGCGAGCTTCTGGGGGTATCCATAGCCCCCGGTCTGGAGTTGTCGATGTCTGCAATAAAAGCCGGCGCAGCCCAGATCCCGGAGGTAAGGTTGGACCTGCCCAGGCGGGCTATTGGACGGACTACAACCCAAGCTGTGCAGTCCGGGGTCATGCTTGGTTTTGGTGGGCTCATACAACGTATCGTTGACCTCATGTCATCCGAAATGTCATCGTCTCCTGTTGTCATAGGCTGTGGTGATGAGGAAGGCCGCAGCCTTCTGGCCAGCCTCGGCCATGATCGCTTCGTGCCTGAACTGGTTCTGGATGGTCTGTCCATCATAGCTGAACGCAATCCACAGCCCTTCGGTTGACACGTTCGGTTCTTTTCCGGTATAAAGTCATCTCGTCGAACATGGCGGCGTAGCTCAGTCGGTAGAGCAAACGGCTCATATCCGTTGTGTCGTGGGTTCAATCCCCTCCGCCGCTATAGTCACATGAAAGGCCGTCCCCTGCGGGGCGGCCTTTTTTCAAACTGCCATCAATCGTCGGCTTGGGATCCCTCTGTGTCAACGCGGAAGCAACCTGAGTCGATGTCTAACCTACCGGGAGGAATACCATGTCATCAACAGATTGGCGTGAAATGGCCTATGAGAGTGCGTATACAGAGGCGTACCGCAGTCTTGAGCGTCGCCGCGCCGAAGATCCCGGTTTTATGCCCGAGGATCTGAAGGGTGTACTCAAACACCTCTATCTCAGCGATGGATCCGATTGGGTCGGTCGGGGAGAAGTACAGGAACTACATATGAAAGGTGTAATCGAAGCCCATGAACATTTTTTGCTTAAATGGGAGCAGGGTATCGAAGCCCGCGCATGAATCCGCTTTTCAGTCCTTGTTTGCTTCGTATATCTTGTTGAATTCCTTCGATATCTTCCTGAATACAAGTACGATCACCGGATCAAAGTGTTTACCGCTATCAGCCTCTATCAGCAGGGCAGCCCGGCTATGGTCAAAGGGTTCCTTGTAGCTACGCTTCATTCTGAGTGCATCATATACATCGGCTATGGCCACAATCCGAGCGGGCAGGGGAATCATGTCTCCTACCAGATTGTACGGGTAGCCTGAACCGTCATAACGTTCGTGGTGTGATTGTGCTATCTGCTTGGCCATTGGGTCTGGATAGCTGGACAATATGAAGGAACCGTTGATCGTATGTTCCTTCATGATGTTCCACTCGAATTCGTTCAATGAACCCTGCTTGTTCAGGATGTCGTCAGGGGTGCCAATCTTGCCCACGTCGTGCATTGCCGCCAGGAATCCTATATGCTCGACAAAGTCAAAGTCTATCTCCGGCCAGCGCTCGTCGCCGTACATGGCCTTGGTCAGGCGCTCTGAATAAAGGTTGACTCTCTCGATGTGCCGACCCGTATCGTTGTCTTTCAGCTTGGATGCCTGCAGCAGGCTGGAGAACATGCCCCGCAGGAATTCCTTCTTTTCGTCGGTTATGTCATCGAAAAAAACCACCCAGGCGGTGGGTGCTTCCGTGCCACCTGCTTCCACCCAGAAGGGCATAAAATGTACCTTGGTTATCAAGCTTCCCTCAGAATGTGTACGGTGCCGTATGGTACCCTTCCAACCGAATCCCCGGCCTGCATCCTTGGTATCCCGGTATAGGGTCTGCAGGGCAACTTTGTCCATGACCGGACCGAATACCCGTATGAACGATGCATGGGTTGGATACTCAAAATCTTTAAGGAGGCGCTTCAGAGCCTGGTTCTTGTAGATGAAAGACAGCTCTTCATCAAGTATGCCCGCAGGTTCAGGGGATGACTGATAGGAACCGATGAGACTCCGTATATGGGCATTGCCTAACAAGGGTGATCTCGATGCGGATCTTGATGCCCGTTGAGCCAGGCTTGAGGCGGGTGTATCTCCTGCCTTTTCCGCATCTTCTTCCAGGGGTTCCAGTTCGGCGGGCTCCATCCCAAAGGATTCCAGTTCTGTGGGTTCGGGTTCGGCAGGTGCCAGTTCAGCGGGTTCCATATTGGCGGGTTTCATGCGGGTTTCCTGGATGAGGCTTCCTCGGCATCGCTGGCTCTCAGATAATTGGGGCTCTCATCGGCAGGTGCCGGACCGTGTTCGGCAAACGAACTGGCTGCTAGTGAAAGCAAAGCAGCTATCGGCGCTCTTCGTGACCATTCTGCCCTGCGGAAACCTGTCCTGTCCTGGATGATGGAATCCAGCATCTCGGCGTCCGGACCAACGAAGAGTACTTCGGAATAGCCTGAAGCCAGAGCCAGCATTCTTTCAAGGGTATCGTCATGGGGGCCGGATATAAGCCTGCCGGATTCGTACACCCCGAAGTAGAAGTGCGAGCGCTTGGCATCCATTACCGGTACTATCACAGGGGAAGTGCCTTCCCAGTCTGCAGCCATGGCATCCAGGCTGGGTACAGACACAAAGGGTTTTCCAAGTCCGTAGGCCATGCCTTTGATGCTGGCCATGGCTATTCTGAGACCGGTGAAGGAGCCAGGTCCGCCTGCGCAGGCAAATAGGTCGATGTCGGTTTTGCTCAGCCCTGCCTCGGAGAGGCAGAAATCCACGGTGCCCATCAGCCTTTCGGCGTGTCTGAATCCTGCATCCACCGTGACTCCGACAAATCCGGGGCCGGGAGCAGGGCTGTGGCCTTGTTCTTCCCGGTATGGATGCTTCGGTGTTACCGGGCTGGAACCCTGGCTTCCCATCGACCGGCCGACACCTACGGAAAGAATGTCGCCTGAGCAGTCCACACCCAGGATATTCATGCGAAAGCCTTCTCAATGGATTCACCGCTGATCGAGATGGTCCGGGATCCGTCGTTTTCCGGAATAATGGCTATGCTCACCACGTTTTCAGGTAGGGCATCCTCGATCCGTTCACTCCACTCTATGGCGCACAGTCCATTGCCATAGAGATAACGGGCAGAGTCAATCAGTTCGAACTCTTCGGCTGACCGCAAACGGTAAGCATCAATATGGAAAAACGGCATCCTCCCTTCGTATTCATTTACTATGGTGTATGTGGGACTGGTTATGGCCTCCTGGATGCCCAAGCCCCTGGCCAGGCCCCGTGCAAAGACGGTCTTGCCCGCACCAAGGCCTCCCCTGAAGGCTATGATGGTTCCAGGGTCTGCTGCACGGGCTACACGTTCGGCTATGGCCTCGGTATCCTTAGGTCGGATGGAACGTAGGGTTATCAGGGTAAGACCCCTTTCAGGTCCAGGTCGGCAATGAACGATTTCAATCCGGAGACTATAGGTACCAGAGGGTAGTCTATAGCGTCGACAAGGCTGACATGGATGGAATACCCACCCATCGGGCGTTGTTCCAGCACGAATTCAACAGGAGTTACGAGAGTGTCTGCCAGCAGTTCAATAATGGCTTCACCGCGGTACTCCCTTCGGTAATACAGAAGGTTTTCCTTGCGCTGGATATTGAAAATGTCGACAACTTTCATGACTGGATTGTAGTCGCCGGCCTCCCAGCGGTCAAGCGAGCAGAAATCGTGTCTGCAGGCAACGTTCAATCGTAGCCGTATACGTAGGCCAGGATTTCATTGACAGTCTTTCTGGATATTTTGACGAATTTAAGATGCATGGATGCGCCGTTGCGCAGACGGTTGGTGCGAACCACGGAGGCGTATGCCATTCGGTTGCCGTTGCCCACATCGAACTCGATCTTGATGAATTCGCCTGACTTGACGGGGCTCATGGTCTGCATCGAGGCTCCGCCGGCGGAGAGGTCGATGAGTATGCCGGCTACCGCGGCCTTCTCCACCTGTATGTTTTTTACTATCTTGCCCCGGTCTTTGACAGCCCGGACGTGCAACAGGTAGAAGTGGCAAGACAGACGGCTTTCCCGCCTCTGGTTCCGCCTGGATGGCAGGGGAGCCACTTTGTCGCTGTGGTACAGGGCAAGCAGGGTACGGCCGTCCATATTTATCATGCCACCGGAGCGTGTCTTGAAACTATAGCCAATATGGTTGCCGGTGTAAAAATATACAGTGATTTTAGATAGCCAGGGAAATTTGATTGGTTGCCCGAAGGCATCCAGTGCCGGTTCGACGTACAGGGCCTTGGATTCGTTGGTTATCAAAATGGATGCATAGGTGGCATCCCTGGAAGTGACCATTGAGAGCGGAGTCCTGGCCTGGAGCTTGCGCGTGGATCGTATCTGGGTGCCGGAACTGAGGCGCATACTCAGGGCTTCCCTGAGGGAGAACAGCTTTCCCTTATTCTCCTCGGCACTTTCTTCGGTATCAGCGTGGCGCTCGATATACTTGAAGGCGCTGCGCATGAATGAATCCAGTTGGTTACGGCTTGAGAAAATAGCCGCCGGATTGGTGGTGCCAAGCTTTCTGGCGTACTGCTCAAGGAAGTCCGATTCGGTGTCGGAAAAGCCTGCCTCATAAGCCCTTCGCCTGAAGGACCCTCGGGTGAAGGTGCGGGTAGACCGGTTTTCCTTTTTCGGGCCTCCACCTTCAGCCGTATTTTTAAGAGCGCTGTATAGTATCCCGAGTACGATGAGCCCTCCGACAACACCGAAGAAAATCATCGTCTGTCTGGGGTCGCTTTCCTTCCAGTATGCTATCTGTGCCAGGAGTATGGTGTCGCTCATGTATGCCCCATTGCGGCGCTTGCGGCCACGAAGAAGGCAGACAAGCGAGGTAGTATCTCGTATTCCGCAAGATCGCCGATAAGGACGCTGTCCTTGTTTTCAAAGGCCTCGGCCAGTTCCTTGAAGACCACATTGAAATCATCATAGAATTCGCCTATTGCCTTGCCTTCTATGGTCAGCCTGGCTGCACCTGGTACGATTCTCATGAAATCCGGAAGGATCCTTACAGTCTTGTTGATCAGTTCCACAACAATGACCATGGTATGCATGCCTTCGGCTTCCTTGCCGGTCTGGAGTCTGACCGCCACCTCTGCGAGGTCGGTACGGATCGAATCGAAGAGTTGGGCAGCAGCCAGCATGGCAGCACCAGGGTTGAGCAGTTCTGCCATGCGTTCGCTGAAAAAGGATGCCATCTTTGCGGCGGTTGCACCAAGTCCTCCGGTTCCGTTCTTTGCAACGCCGATACCGGCCAGTTCTTCACCAAACGCAACCAGAAAGGAGCTCTCTTCGGCGGAGTACAAGCCATCAAAGGCCGAACGGTATGATATCCAGGCATTCCGGGCTGCTTCCAGGGTTTCTTCATCCCTTGCTGCCGCTGCCGCCTCTACCAGTTGCAGCAAGGTATCAATGGCCCTGGCCTTCATGTCAGTAACGGGTTCTGCTGAAAGTTCGAGGGATCCCTGGTCATCAGCCGGATCTCCCGTTATTCCTGCAATGGATTCCGCATCAAGATCGCATCCGTTGTATCTGATACCGGTGATGATTGCTCCTGCCTTTTCTGCCGTTTCATCAAGTTCGGACAGGATCTCGCCTACATTCCTCCCTGTAACGTTGATTTCCGCAATTGTTCCGTTCATGCGTATGTCCATGTTGTACTCCTATGAAACGTCACAGGCCTGAAGGCCTGGATCAATCGTTTTGTTTGCCGAAGTTATCCCAGGCGCTGGCCGAACTTTCCATTTGTCCGAGTGCACCTTCCATCAATCCGTATTTTCGCTTGAGTTCAGCTTCCTTGCTGGCCAGTTGTCGGTCAAAGTTCTCAATATCTCTTTGCTGCCTGGCAACCTGGCTGTCTAGTGTCCGGGTTCGGCTGGCGATTATACCACCGGTTTCTACATAGGGACGCATCAGTGCATCCATCGTAAAGGCTGCTCCGGAGTCAATGATCAAGTCTCCATCGGAATCGTAGCCAAAACTGTCGCGTACCTTCCTGAAATCAGACTGCAGGGCCGCGTCCAGGGTCTTCTCTTCTATTTCCAGATAGCCCCGCAGCCGCGAAGCATCATAACCGCCACCCCTGCGTGAGTCTGTGGAGATGCCGAAAGACGAGAGTACCGATGGTCCTTCATTGGTAGGCCAGACACCCATCATGATGCCTTGCAGTCTGCTGCGGATCTGTGTCAGCGTAGAATCTCCCTGGAAAATGCCTAGCCGTTCGGTGTAGGTTTTTTTCTCGTCGTCGCTGAGGCGGAAAGATATTTCATCAATGACGCTTGGCTCGTTTCTGCCAAGGACATTGAGCTCTGTAAGCAGGAGGTTGTAGGTTCCTACCAGCTCGATGATGGCCTCTTTGGCGGCTTCGCGGTTTGGTTCCACGTCCAGTTTTACCGGCGTCTCCGATGGACGCTGCAAATTCAAGGTCACACCGGGTATCAGGTTGTCTATCGTGTTGGACGACCGTATCACTTCTATGCCGTCGATCAGTACCACCGCATCTCCGGCGGTGGATACGGCATTCTTTGGCCTGAATCCGCCTGTTTCGGTAGGGTCAAAAATTCGCACCGAGCGGATCCGCACATCGCTGTCGGTGTTTTCATTGCGGATACCAAGACCAATTACAGTATCAGCGTAGACAGGGAGGGGTAGGGTAAGCTTCTTGAAACCCGGGCCGGATTCAAGGGGAGGCAAGGGTATGGCCCGGTTGCTGCCGTCAAGCAGGTACAAGGCTTTTGGATTGTCCCTGCGCGCCTGCACCGGTGGTGGAATCCACTCCGGCAGTATCGCTTCCGAAGGGGCGCTCTGTAGTCTGATGCCTTCATATTCTATGGCACCGGTCTCCGGGATGGATGGGCCAGGAGGCGGACCTTCCTGGGGAATACCCGGCTTGTCGACCAGTTCAACCTCAAGTTCCATAACCAGCCCACGGGTGGGTACGGAGGCTTTCAGGCGGACCGCTGCCTCCGAACCGGCACCAACCAGCAAAATGCCATCCTTGGCACTGATATCTGTTGTATCCAGTGGCCGTTCGAATCGTGCCGGTGGATCCACTGGCAGTTCCTTCAGTGAAGAAGCAGCGCGCTCCACGATGCCCATGTTCATAGCCAGTTTTTCGGAGTCGTCGGCGAAGAGGAGCCTGTTTCCAGCACCGGGTTTCATGGATTCGATCACCATTACCCTGGTATCGGCAGTAACTGCTACAAGTTGGGCCTTTATGGTATCGCTTGATTTCCGGTTTATGGCTTCGACAAAATTCTGCATGGTCCCGCCGGAGTATGACAGGCGCATAGTGGATTCACCGACCCTGAAGGTGTAGTTGCCGGAAGGAATGCGGTAATCCACAGGCAGGCGGCTGGACATGAAACGGTCCGCCGAAGCTGTCTGTTTGACCAGCAGGGTCCTGCTCTCTTCCATCGCCTCCCTGCTTGCACTGGCGCGAAGCACGGATTCATCGGAAGAGTTGGCTATCCTGTCGTTGAAGGGATTCTGGAATGAGAACATCTGGCGGGAACTATCCC
>MIBM01000139.1:0-1706 GCA_001830645.1 Spirochaetes bacterium RIFOXYC1_FULL_54_7 | reverse complement strand
TGTTTTCTCGAGCTCCAGGCCTGTCAGGCGCTCCTCTGCCCTTGTCTTGGGAATGCGCTCCAGCTTCATGAGGTCTTCTATGAGTTTATCGGTGCCGTACTTGCTCTGTACACCGGGGATGCTTATGTCCGACATGGGGCCAGCAGGCCCTCCTTTTGGTTCACGCCCTCTCGTCGAACAACAGGCCTATCACCTCGCGGATTCGTTCGTGGACGTGCTGTAGTTCTTCGGGCGGTATTTCCCTTATAACCTTATCGGTATTCACGTCTATCACCTTGACGACGACCTGGCCAAGCTTCTCATTGACCCGGAAGGACAAGCGCCTGTTGAAGGCCGCGCTTACTTCCACAAGGTCACCGAGGATGGCCTCGATCGAGACCGGTGGTTTGGTACGCATCACGTCTTCTGCTGGTGGTTTCTCGGGCTTGGGAGGCAGGGGAGTGCCAGGCGAACGATTCGCCTGTATGTGGGAAATGCCTTGTATATGTGATACATCGAGGGACATAGGTTCCTCCTGGTCTTAAAAGAAGAAAGGGAGGAGGGCGCGATCTCCTCCCTTTCCGGTCTGCTTACTCGTCCCGGAAAGACGACGTCCAGGAAGCTCTCCGGAATTTGTCAATGAACGGTTTCTATCAACCCAACAACTGAAGAACCGACTGGCTCCTCGTATTCGCCTGGGCAAGCATGGCACCACCGGCTTGGGACAGTATCTGGTTCTTCACGAAGTCTACCATCTGGGCTGCCATATCGGTGTCGCGGATGCGGCTTTCCGATGCCTGAAGATTCTCGGCTGCCACAGCCACGCCCTTGGATGCCATTTCGAAGCGGTTCTGGTAGGCACCGAGATCGGCGCGCTGCTTTGAAACTGCTTTCAATGCCGCATCCAGGTTTCCAATAGCCTTGTTGGCCTCCTCGGGGGTAGAGATTGAAATCATCTCGTTTGTCCCTTGGGCGCCCTGCAGGCCAAGAGCCTGGGCGGTCATGGTACCGATGAAGATACGCTCGTTCTGATCCATGTTTGCGCCGACCTGAAGCTGCATGACCTGGTTCCCGTCGGTCGAGAAACGACCTGTAAGGATGTTCATGCCGTTGAACTGTGCATGGCTGGCGATGCGGTTGATCTCGTCTACCAACTGGGATACTTCTACCTGGATCTGCATGCGATCTTCTGCGGTATAGATACCGTTGGACGACTGGACCGACAGTTCACGCAAGCGGTGCAGGATGTCCTGCGTCCCATGGAGGAAGCCCTCGGTGGCCTGGATGAATGACACGCCGTTCTCGATGTTCTTCTGAGCCTGGTTCAGACCGCGGATCTGGCTGCGTAACTTTTCAGAAACAGCAAGACCAGAAGCATCATCGCCGGCCTTGTTTATACGTTGCCCCGACGATAGCTTTTCAATGTTGTTGTTGAGTGCGTTCTGGGTGTTGCCCAAGGTACGGTTGGCGTACATTGCGCTCATGTTGTGGTTAATTATCATATGACCCTCCTTGCAGGACTTACGGAGCAGCTATCCTTGCTACTCGTCCTGCGCGCATGGCTTCAGGGCCGGGAATTGAGGTTCGCGCCCGTTCCCGTCCGTTCATGCCCCATGCGGAAGGGAATGCGGCCCCCGAGGGCCGTCCTCCCCGCCGGCATGCGCCGAGGGTGTTTTTCAAAGACCATGATATGCTTTCCGGCAATTGATCCATAAAATGGTTGAAAG
>MIBM01000138.1:1828-10236 GCA_001830645.1 Spirochaetes bacterium RIFOXYC1_FULL_54_7 | reverse complement strand
TTCCCCCAGGGCTATCACATCCTTCCGGATGCACAGTCTTTCAACTTCCGGGGCATCGATGGAGCCCCCGGAAGTCTCCAGAGTCAGGGAGGTGGAAGGGACGCTGGAGGGGATGGAATGGAAGACATCAACCAGGGAGGGAAGGTCCATATACGATTCCAGACCCTCAACCCCGAATACATTGGCTACCTCATGGCAGTCGGCAACAATGGTGGTCGTGCCATGAGGCAGCACTGCATTGGAAAATTCAGACGGAGTGGTCATAGAGGACTCGATATGCATGTGGATATCGATCAGGCCAGGTATGAGATACAGCTCCTTCCCACCGGCCTTTCCACCTCCAGTTACCTTGCTCGTCTTCCCGGTTCCGTCAGGCTTCCCGGTCTGCACCGGATTTCTCTGGACATGAAGAATCTGCTGGTCAAAGGCAATATCACCCCAATCGAAACTTCTGTAGGCGGTATTGTAGATCCAGAGATTCTTCAGGTTCGTCATTACTTGTTCATCAGGCGGTTGTACTTGTCGACCCACTCAGCCATCAAAGGATTGACCACCGAGAAATCCACCATTTTGGCTTTTGCGGCTACGTCTCCCACCGTCTTGTTCATGGCAAGCTCGGGTGACAATACGACCTTGCTGTTTACCGGCGCTTCATTCAGGGCCTTTGCTGTGCGCAGTTCGGTCTCCATGCTCAGGCGGTAGTTCACGTACGCAACTGCCAGATCCATGTTTTTGGTGTTCTTGTTGATGTTGATCACATTGAAGTTGGCATAGGTGCCTGAAGCAGGAACCATATAGACAGCCGCAGGATCGGCCTTGCTGATGACCGGTACGCCGAAGTCGCCGACTACAGCCACCGCAATTTCGCCATTCGCAAACAGGTTGGCCACATCGGATGCCCTGGCATAGGTCCGTAGGACGTTTGGTTTCAGCTCTTCAAGGGCCTTGAAGGCGGCGGTCCCTTTGTCAGTGGTGAAGTTCACACCCTTGACGTCGCTGCACATGACCATGAAGGCCGGACCGAAGGTCGTGGTGATATCCGGAATCGAAATCTTGCCCTTCAGGGCGGGATTCCACAGGTCATCCCAGGAATCGATCACTATGCCGGCTGTCTTCGGGTTGTAGATGATGCCGATGCTGTTGATGGTATACGGAACACCTGAACCGGAATTCACCAGAGCCTGAGCGCCGGGGATCAGATCCTTGAAAGCTGTCAACTGTCCGCCTTCCAGGCGGGCAAACAAGCCATCGGCTACGCCGTCTGCGGTGTTCTTCTGGGCTAGTTCGATTACATCGACCTTGGTGTTCGGGTCACTCTTGAGCTTGGTGTACCGTTCCTGGGCATTGCCAGTGTCAAGGATTACCTTGGCATTGTACTGCTTCTCAAACGGCTCGTAGACTTCCGCCCACAGGGCATCCTCCGAAAGGCCCCAGGTTGAAACAATCAATTCCCGGGGCGCGCTTGGTGCTTCCGCGGTCCCGGTAGCGCTTACCTGGAACGTGATCAGTGCCAATAGCACCATTATTATCGCCAGCAATTTTTTCATAGCCATCCTCCTGTACTCATGTGCTGTCCGCCATACGGCGGAACGAATAACCTTTGTCAATTCAGGAAAACAAGTTTTTCCCGGGGGAACCCGAGTCCTACCGTAGCTCCTACAGCGTAGACAGTATCCTCGCTGCTGGCGACCGTTACCATGCCGAGGGGAGTCTTTACTTCGTACTGGTATGCTTTGCCAAGGTAGGTACGGACCTCCACGGTTCCTGGCATTGAAACCGAGAAGGTCTTATCGCCCAGGACAATGTCTTCCGGCCGGATGCACATCATGGTTGCCATCTTGTCAAAATTCCCTGCTACAATATGCAGCCCGACTGCCTGTTCGACAGTAAAGAAATTCCTGAAGCCCACGAAGCGTGCCACCATTTCGCTTGCAGGATGGGAATAGATCTGTTCAGGGCTGTCGCACTGCTCTATCTTGCCGTTCTGCATTATGGCAACCTGGTCAGAGATGGAAAAGCATTCTTCCTGGTCATGGGTGACAAACACGCTGGATATACCCAGTTCCTGCTGGATCCGCTTGATGGATGTCCGCATCTGCAGCCTCAGTTGCGCATCCAGATTGGACAGCGGTTCATCCAGGAGCAGCAACTTTGGCTCGATGACCAGGGCTCTGGCCAAGGCTACCCGCTGCCTCTGCCCGCCGGAGAGTTGCTTGGGAAAGCGTTTCTCGAATCCCTCGATGCCACAGATCTCCATAATCTTGCCCACCTGTTTCCGGATGGCTGCTTCTTCTACATTGCGGAGCTTCAGTCCGAACGCAATGTTGTCGAATACCGTCAGATGGGGAAAGAGGGCGTAACTCTGGAATACCATGCCAAAGTTCCTCTTGTGAACCTGTACATGGGTCATGTCCGTTCCATCCAGCTCAAAGGTCCCGCCAACAGGATCGATCAAGCCGGCGATGACCCGCAAGGTGGTGGTTTTGCCGCAGCCCGAAGGACCCAACAGGGATAGCAGTTCTCCTTCATGGATATCCAGGGACAGGTCCTGAAGAACGAAGTTTTTTTTATCATAGGAGACATTGATATGCCGTAGTTCTCCATAACTCATGTAGATCTCCTATTCTCCCTGTGCTGCCTTTGATTTCAGTCGCTGGGCGCTCATGGACCAGTCCATGGCAATCATCAAGACCAGTGTCAAACCCATAAGCATCACCGAGAGCGCACTGACAGTGGGATCGTAGTTGTATTCGATGTGGTTCATCATGGCGTAGGGGAGGGTATTCATTCCTGGTCCCTTCAGATACATCGAGACTGGAATGTTGTTGAAGGAGTTGATGAAAGAAAGCATGAATGCTGAAATCATGGCTGGCCTGAGGTTCGGTAGTACTACCTTCATGAAGGCTCGGGAAGGAGGACAACCGAGGGTCAGGGCTGCTTCTTCCAGACTTTCATCTATATCCTTGAGGCTCGCGCAGATGATCCTGACACTATACGGCATGACGACCAGAAGGTGACCGAGGATCAAAGCAAGGTTCAAGGGAAGCTGCAAGCTGACCACCAGGAAGTGGAACAGCACATAGCCAATGACAATGCCTGGAATCAGGGAAGGGGAGAGGAAGATGGAAAGCAGAATAGTGCTGATCTTTCCTGGACGTTTCACCAAGGCGATGCTGCTGAGCAGGCCAAAAACGATGCCGATCGTTGAAGATACCAAGGCAAGAACAAGGCTGTTCTTCAGGCTCTGAACCAGGGATCGCGATCTGAACACTTTGACAAACCACTGCAGGCTGAACCCTTCCAGAGGGAGGCTGATGCTGTCAGCGCTGTTGAAGGAGGTCACGACGATAAGGATGAGCGGAAGGAAGATGAAGGCGAAGCACAGCCAGGCGACTATGGTGACCAGTCGATGCTTATACATGGCCTTCAGCCCGCTTGTCCACCGTGGCGGCTATGAGGTTGAATATCTTCATAACCCCGAGACTGATCAGTATCATGATGAAGGCTATGACGGCAGAGTTTGTCCAATTTGACAAGGTATTGGACTGTTGATACAACAGCGTGGCCAGCATCATGTTCTGGTTTCCTCCAAGCAAGGTAGGTGTCGTGTAGGCGCTGATGGTTCCAGCGAATACCAGCACCCCTGCTACCAGAACTCCCGAGAATGACAAGGGAACGATGACTTTGAAAAAAGTGGCAACCGGAGGAGCGCCCAGGCTGTACGCGGCTTCGATCACATCCTCGCCGATGCCTTCCATGACTGAAGTCAGCGTTGAGAGCATGACCGGCAGGAAGAGGTATACCGAGCCCACGACGATGGCGAAGTCGGTGTACAGGAGCTTGACAGGCTCATCCACAAGACCGAGACACTGGAGCAACTGGTTTATCAAGCCATTTTTTCCCAGAATACTGATCCAGGCAAAACCCCGTACCACTGCATTGGTAAGCAGGGGAAAGAGGATGAGGGAGAGGATGATCCTCCGCCGGTTCTCCTTCATGAGGCTGATGTAGTATGAGGCTGGAAGCCCGATGACTATGCAGATCACCGTAGTGATGAGGGATAATCTGAGGGACCGTATCAGGATGTTTCTGGAAAAGGAATCAGTGAAAAAGTCGGTGTAGTACGAGAAGCTGAAGCCAGGAGTGAAGAAACTGGGGAGGATGGTGATAAAGAGAGGGATCATGAGGCAGACCATAGCCAGGATCACGAAGGGTCCAAGTAAAACCACATAGCGGCTTGTTTTCATTGGAATTCCTGTCTGCCGAATGGAATTTAGTCTTCTATAAAGCCTGGATGTATGCAACCATCATACGCCTGAACTCTGTTGATATCCAATATTAACCGGTTAACATACTATGAATCAGATGTCCATGGTTGTCAATGTGGTTTCAGTGAATCCAGGCGCAAAATTATAGAAATCAAGCCATCAGTGCCTGGAATCCGCTGAGAATCATACTTGATAAATCATTGAATGGTATAAATATAGTTTGAATTCGCAGACTGGTTTGTTATTTGAGCCATCTGAAGTATATTCCAGCATTAAGAATTTTCTTGACGTTAATCGGGTAACATCATAGACTGTAATACAGGTGATAAACATGAGTACATTAAAGGAAATTGCACAATATGTTGGAGTTTCATCCGCTTCCGTCTCCATATATCTGAATGACAACGCGACAAACCGCATAAGCCCCCGGACAAAGCTCAAAATTGATGAAGCGATCAAGAAATTCAAGTACCAGAGGAATATGTTTGCCCGCAACCTCTCCACCAGCAAATCCAATATCATCGGCATCATCTTTCCAACTATCGTCCCCATGTTCATGAATGACTTCACCAATCCCATTCTGTCCGGAGTGCAATCCAGGTTATCTGCCAACGGCTATGCCATGCTTTTCTTTCCTTCCTTTGCAGGAACCTCCTCGGAAATAGCCAAAAGACAACTTACCGCGAGTGTGGGTTGTGATGGATATATCTTGTTCAGTACTGGTTTCTGCTCCCTGCAGGATATTCTTGCGAATGTGCAGGAGTTGCAAAACCTGCAAAAGCCATACGTAACCCTCAATATTCCCGAGCTGGATTTGCCCATCAATCAGGTGATTTTAAAAGATCTTGATTCCACCCTTGGGATTGAATACCTGTTGGGGAAAGGGTTCAGGCAGATCCTCCTGGTGCTGGGACGGGAAAAAGATGTCCATACCCGGAGTATGATGAAAAAAATACCCAACCTGCTTAAACAAAGGGGCATTCCTTTTGATGATCGCTACGTGATCTATGGCAACTACACTGCAGAGGATTCGGCAAAGGAGTTCTCCAGGTTCCTGGACATGGGAATCCCTGTGGAAGCCATTTGTTGCATGTCCGACATCATGGCTGCCAGTATCACAACAGCGATCAAGCAAAGCGGACTCTCGGTACCTGAGGATATCTCGGTTATGGGCAGGAACAATTCCCTCTATTCGAGGATTTCTGACCCCCAGCTAACCACGATGGACTTGCATATGTTCGAAGCCGGCCAGAGTGCCGCGAATCTGCTTTTTGATTCCCTGGCCGGTGGGGATGCCAAACAGAAGGTTGCCATTGCCGGGACAATCGTAGAGCGTAAATCTGTCCCCAAAGCTGGCAGAGACTCCCTGGCGTCCAGGATCGATCATACATTCTCGTTGCCAGCCTGCCGCAGGCACTGGTATAGTGTGGTGTGACAAGAAACGACTGGCGGAACCGGGCTCGCTTGCCTCGTATAAGCCTCAGTCAGCGCATATTCCTCGTTGTACTGGCTGTGGCTGTAGTTTTTGCCATTTTTGAAACTGCCTTTGTCCAGCATTTCTTCCGCAATTACATTGTGGAAAAAAGCTCCACGAAGGTGATGGCCATAGCCCAGCGAGTCTCCCATGACCAGGACGTTATAGCCGGTTTCGGGGCTTCTGACCCAGCTGCGGTGATACAACCGATAGCCGAGCAGTACAGGATCATTTCCGAGACCAGCTATGTGGTCGTCTTTAACATGGACTCTGTCAGATACAGCCACCCCGTGGCCGACCGCCTGGGGCAGCGTTTTGTAGGGGGAGACGAACGTGCATCCCTGGAAGGAGAAACCTACATCTCGAAGGCTGTAGGAACCCTTGGCCTTTCCATCAGGGCCTTCGTGCCGGTCCTGGATGAGAGTGGACATCAATTGGGCGTTGTATCCGTGGGGCTTCTATTACAGGATCTGGATAGGGAAACCCGCCGCATTGGCGTAGTCCTTCTATCGGTGGCCGCTGTCAGTCTGGGCGTCGGTCTGATAGGAGCCCTCCTCCTGTCCCGGAACATCAAGAAGATAATCTTCGGCCTGGAACCCCACGAGATAGCCACCCTGCTTGAGGAACGGAATGTAATCATCTCTTCCATCAAGGAAGGGATCGTAGCGATCGACAGAGATGAGCGGATTATTCTGATAAACGACAATGCCCGGCGCCTTCTGGATATCAATGACCAGGTGGAGGGCCGGCTTGTCACCGAGGTCATCCCCGGTACGAGGCTCCCGGAGGTCATGCGCACCGGCATTCCCCATATCGACGAGGAACAGGTCCTCAACCGCACGGTAATAATAGTGAACCGCATACCTCTGAAGTCGCGGTCCGAGACGATAGGAGCGGTGGCAACCTTCAGGGATCTGAGCGAGATACGCGCCTTGGCTGAGGAACTGACCGAGGTCAGGCAGTACACCGATGCCCTGAGGGCCCAGCACCATGAGTACCTGAACAAGCTACATGTGGTATCGGGGCTTCTGCAACTGGGCAAGCACGATGATGCGGTACGCTTCATCGTAAAAACCGTCAGTGTCCAGCAGAAAGTATTCGATATCCTGCGAACCAGGGTACGGGAACCGGACATAGCCGCCCTGCTCCTGGCCAAAATCAACGAAGCCCAGGAAGCAAACATCGAGCTTGAGCTCAGCGAGCGTTCACTGCTGCCAACACTGAAGACCGAAGCGGTTCCATCTCTTGTCACGATCATCGGCAACCTTGTGCAGAACGCAATCGAAGCCCTTCAACCCCTGGGGCGGAGTGGCAAACGCATACTGGTGGAGTGCTTCATCGCCGGAGGCCGGTTTATAGTCCGGGTGGAAGACAACGGCGATGGTCTTGATCCGCAGGTGCGCGGGCACCTCTTTGAACGGGGCTTTACCTCCAAGTCCGCTGGCGGCAATATGGGAATAGGATTGAGTCTTGTACAGATGCATACCACCATGCTCGGTGGTATGATCGACGTGTCGGAAGACCATGGGGTGGTGGTTACTGTGACGCTTGATTGTTCCATGGTACTCGGTACCCAAGAGTGCGGCTCGGAATACCCGGAGGAAACTGCATGAACGACATTATCCGGGTTCTGGTAGTGGAAGATGACTTCATGGTGGCAGACATCAACAGGCAGGCCACCGAGCAGGTCGAAGGTTTTGCCGTGGTCAAGCTTGCTTTGAACGGAAGGACAGCCCTGGATGAACTGGCCCTCGGAAAGGTAGATCTGGTAATATTGGATGTTTATCTACCAGACATGCATGGCATCGAGCTTCTGAAGGAAGCCCGACGGCTTGAGTACCCGGTTGATTTCATTCTGATAACAGCTGCCCAGGATACCCGCACGGTGGAACAGTCGATACGCTACGGGATTGTGGACTACATCATCAAGCCCTTCGATTTTACCCGTTACTATACAGCCCTGGTGGAATACCGCGACAGGCGCCAATCGCTGCGTTCTGGTGATGCGGTTGATCAGGTGCGGATAGACAGCATGTTGGTCCGCTCTCCGGCACACCAGGCAGATTCGCGCTTACCCAAAGGCATATCGCTTTTGACGCTGCAGAAAATACAGGCTTGCCTTGTGGAGTCCGCGGGCGAGGTGCTCTCCTCGGATATTGCGGAGAAGCTGACGGTTTCCCGGGTTACTGCCCGCCGCTATCTGGAATACCTTGCGGAGACCGGGGGCCTCCGCAAGGAAGTACGATACCAGAAAGTGGGCCGACCGCTGGTCTACTACTCCAGGCTTTGAGGCCGGCTTCAAAGCCTGGAGTACGGGATGGAACTACTTCCGGACTTCGGCCACTGCCCAGTCCAGTGCCGCCTGGATCATCGACTGCGGTGGTGTCTTGATATGGCCAAGCTTCATCAGATCATCGGTGGTTTTCCTGGCTTCCAGGATGTCGGCCATCGCTCGGTCGTGTACCTGGTCCCAGGTCATGGGGGTGCGGGCGACGCCTTCCTTTACCGCCTGCATTGCCACGTCCGCGGCTTCCATGGCGAACACGTCTGTCTCGTCCATCTTGGCAATGATGTCATCGGGATTGATCCCGCGCTTTTCGGCAAAGTCAGCTATTGAGTGGGCGCAGCGGATGGCCATGCCGTCGGTTATTTTTTTGGCACGTACC
>MIBM01000138.1:0-1811 GCA_001830645.1 Spirochaetes bacterium RIFOXYC1_FULL_54_7 | reverse complement strand
CAGACCGGGGAAGCATATCGAGTTGTTCACCTGGTTGGGGAAGTCACCACGACCGGTTGCCACAATGTAGGCCCCGGCTGCCTTGGCAGTATGGGGCCAGATTTCCGGCACCGGGTTGGCGCAGGCAAAGACTATGGACTTAGGCGCCATCACCCTTACCCATTCCGGCTTGACCGTGTCGGGACCAGGAGTGGACAGGGCTATCAGCACGTCGGCACCTGCGAGAGCGGCGGCCTCGTCGGCATAACGGCTGGGATTGGTCTTCTGGCATAGTTCCCACTTGCGGTAGTTCCGGGGATCTTTCTCTATGTCCGAGCGGCCGAGGTGGAGCGAACCCTTGGAATCGAACAGGCACAACTTGTCAGGGTTTCCGCCGTCTGCCAGGATCAACCGGGCGATGGTGGTGTTCGAGGCACCCGCGCCCAGGAGAACGATGCGGACATCGCCGATCTTCTTGCCGACAAGTTTGAGGGCGTTTATCAGGCCGGCGAGGGTCACGGTCGCTGTGCCCTGGGCGTCATCGTGCCAGACGGGAATGTCGCAGGCATCGCGCAGTTTGTCCAGGACCTTGAAGCAGTTGGGCTGGCTGATATCCTCAAGATTCACTGCGCCGAAGCTGGGCTGGACCATCTTTACGAAGTCTATGATCTTCTGGGGATCAGGCTTGCCGTCCGGGCCGCGCGAGTCGATGCATAAGGCGGTTGCATCGACACCGCCGAGGTACTTCATCAGGAAGGCCTTGCCTTCCATCACACCAAGGCCGCCTGGCGGTGTGCAGTCGCCATCACCGAGGACCCGTGTCGAGTCGGAAACCACGGCCACCAGGTTGCCTCGGTTTGACAGGGCAAACGACGATTCATTGTCGTCCCGTATCGACGTGGAAATTTTTGATACCCCTGGGGTGTACCACACATTGAACCAGTTGAAACCCCACAGGCCGCACTTGGGCAGGGTCTGCATCTTTCCCCCGAAAAAGCCGTGCGCGTCCATGGACAGCTTCTTCAGGAACAGGGTCTGGGCCTTGGCCCGCTGGTCGGGTGACAGGTCAGCTGGCAGGGCGTCGGATAGATTCTTGAGACTGATGTCGATGTTCATTTTAAACTCCTCACTTTAGCAGGTTTGGCAGGAACATGATGATCTGAGGAATATACGTCAAAATGACGAGATCCGCCAGCATTACCAGAAGATAGGGCATGATTACTTTGATCAGGCGTTCGATGGGAATCTTGGTTATCGCACTGGCGACGAAAAGGTCCAGGCCAACAGGTGGTGTGATGGTGCCAATGGCGAGGTTCACCACCATGAGAACGCCAAAGAACACCGGGTTTATGCCAAGGCTCAAGGCTATGGGCAACACGATCGGCGTCAGGATGACGATGGCGGAAGATGCATTGACCATGGTGCCAGCAACCAGGAACAGGATGTTGACAATGGCCAGGAACAGGATGGGTGGCATGTCCGCGGACATGAAGGTTTCGGCCAGTTGCTGGGGAATGCGCAGGTTGGTGAGCATCCAGCCGAAAACCTTGGAGGCTCCGACGATGAACATGATGATGACTGTTCCAATGACTGCCTTGAAGATCAGTTCCGGCAGGTCCCGTATCTTTAGTTCCCTGTAGACGAAGACTCCAACCACCAAGCCGTATACTGCCGCGACTGCCGCCGCCTCGGTGGGGGTGAAGATGCCGCCATATATACCGCCGATGATGATGACCGGTGTCAGTAGGGCGAAAAAGGATTCCTTGAAGGCGACGAATACACCCTTTACAGTAAACGATCCTTCACCCTTCCAGCCGTTCTTCCTGGAGGTG
>MIBM01000137.1:8929-10226 GCA_001830645.1 Spirochaetes bacterium RIFOXYC1_FULL_54_7 | reverse complement strand
CCAGGAAGATGAACAGGTAGAACCAGTCCGGGGCCATGAAGAAGGTTGTTCCGGGTGGTGCTGTTCCGGGAATGGCGTGCAGCAGGAAGGGCTGCTGGGAGCCGAAGAAGCCCCAGAGATAGGCGCCGACCGCATAGAAAGCCATGTAGCCGAAGTTGAGCAGGCCCGAGAAACCCACGACTATGTTCAGGCCAAGAGCCAGAGCCGAGAAGACAGCTATCTGGAAAATGACTTCCAGGTAGAAGATGTTACGTGCTCCCAGCACCGGTACCAGTACCACAGCCACCAGGACCGCCATGCCCAGTTTTACCGCCTTTTTCATGTCCAGGAAGTAGGGCAGGCCGGAAGCAGCGGCAAAGACTAGGAAGGCTGGTATGGACCGTGGGCTGATATAGACAAGAACTGTGCCTATTACCAGCAGGATTGATGATAGATAATATGGTGCCTTGCCCTTGTTCAGCCAGGCTGCGACCGCGCGGATACGCTCGCGTACGTTGAATTGCATCGCGGTCCTCCTATGCTTTCTGGGATACCTGCTCACCGAGCAGGCCGTTGGGACGGAAGATGATGACCAGGATCAGTATGAGGAAGGCAATGATATCCTTGTATTCTGATCCGAAGTTGCCCATTGTGAAAGTGCCCAGGTAGGCCCCGGCAAAGCTTTCAAGCATGCCAAGGACTATGCCGCCAAGGAGGGCCCCGGTCAGGTTGCCTATGCCTCCCAGCACCGCCGCGGTGAAGGCCTTCATGCCAGGCATGAAGCCTACGAAGGGGTCGATCCTGGTGAACTTGAGGGCATACAGTACGCCGGCCGCACCGCCGAGTGAGCCGCCAAGCAGGAAGGTGAAGGCTATGATGCCATTCACTCCGATGCCCATCAGGGCTGCGGTGTCGCGGTCCTGGGCCACAGAGCGGATGGCCTTGCCTATCCGTGTGGCATTTACGATGTAGTTGAGTCCGACGAGCATGAGCACGGCGGCGGTTATGACTACTATGGATTTGACCTGTATGTCCACCATCAAGGCTGAACTTCCGGTTCCGATCTTGAAGAGCGGGATGCGGTCGTCAAAGTTGCCGAAGGTCGGGATCACCCGGTAGAACTGCCCTGTCGTCAGGCTTTCCACCAAGCGGATGATGTCCTGCAGTGCAAAGGAAACGCCGATGGCCGAGATCAGTGGTACCAGCCGTGGTGCACCGCGCAGTGGGCGGTAGGCGACCCGTTCTATCAATACCGCGGTACCGCCCGCGGCGGCCATGCCGACGGCAAGGGCCAGGGCAAGAAAGACATAGGGGCCGA
>MIBM01000137.1:8525-8912 GCA_001830645.1 Spirochaetes bacterium RIFOXYC1_FULL_54_7 | reverse complement strand
AGGGCGCCGAGGGAGTTCATGAAAATGAGGAACTCGACACCGGCAAAAGCGCCTATGGCAAAGATTTCACTGTGGGCAAAATTGATGAACTCCAGCACGCCATAGACCATAGTATAACCCAGGGCGATCGCGGCATACACGAATCCAAGGGTGATGCCATCGATGAGCACCTGGGGAAGATTTCCAAGTGTATAGGCGACAATGCCGATTCCTTGCGTTGAGAGCAGTAGCTGGTCAGCACCCGAACCCCGCGCCAGGAGGGCGAGAAGAAGCATTATCAGCGAGAAAAGGGAACCGGCCCCGGCGACAAAAATCGACATTTTTCCCAGGGGCATCAGTATCTCGCGAAGGTTGGCTGATCGGAACAATTGCCGCATAGGGCCTCCG
>MIBM01000137.1:8061-8408 GCA_001830645.1 Spirochaetes bacterium RIFOXYC1_FULL_54_7 | reverse complement strand
ATCGGCCGAGGTCACCTGGATGATGAAGTACTTGGCCTTGGTAAGGTCACCCTTGGCGTTAAAATTGAAGGTGCCGGTGATGCCCGGGAAGTCCTTGAGGGCCCTTACAGCCTTGGCTACGGCTTCGCGGGTAGGCATTTTATTACCTGCGGCCTTGGCGGCATTCTCGATGGCCTTGAGGGCAATCGCGGTGCTGTCGAAGGACTGGGCAGCAAAAGGCTGGGGCTCGCCACCGAATTTGGCCTTGAAGTCAGCCTGGAACTTTGCGGTGCCAGGATAGGCAGCCGCGGGACCGGCGACTGAAGAGTAATAGGTTCCAGCACCTTCTATGAGTGCGGATCCACCGA
>MIBM01000137.1:7531-8050 GCA_001830645.1 Spirochaetes bacterium RIFOXYC1_FULL_54_7 | reverse complement strand
TCCGAGGAATCGAAGCCGTCATCGGATAGGAACATACCCATGTAGCCCTTCTGGCGGGCTTGCTTGAAGAGTACCGCAGCCTGGTCAAACATGCCGCCGAAGTAGATGGCTTCGGGTTTGGCCGCCAGGATGGGTGACAGGATGGAGTCGAAGTTGGCTTTCTCTTCGGTTCCGGCAAAACCGAGTACCTTGATGCCAAGGCGCTCCGACTCGCGCTTGAAGTACTCCGCGATACCCTGGCCGTAAGCGGTCTTGTCATGGAGGACATAGGCGTTCTTGATACCCTTGGTGTTTGCGAACTGGGCGCCCACTGCGCCTTGCACATCGTCACGGCCGCAGATGCGGCTTACTTCCATGTAACCGCGATCGGTTACCTTGGGGTTGGTGTTGGCTGGGGATACGTTGGCCAGGCCCGCTGCGTGGTATTCCTCGGAAGCGGGAATCTGCACGCCGGAGTTGTAATGGCCTACGATGACGAGGATGGACGGATCTGCGACTATGCTCTTGGCATTGGCTACG
>MIBM01000137.1:6012-7496 GCA_001830645.1 Spirochaetes bacterium RIFOXYC1_FULL_54_7 | reverse complement strand
CAGTTCGATCTTGAAGCCCATTGCAACCAAGGGGCTTGACAGCTGCTCGAGGGCAAGCTGGGAGCCGTTCTTGATGTCCGTACCCACCGCGGACATACCGCCGGACAGTGGGCTCTGGGTGGCTATCTTGATGACATTTGCATCTTGCGCTCCGCCGGCAAACAGGGGCATGCCCACCATCAGTACGCAGAGAAGAAGAACCACGATTTTCTTCATGCCGAACCTCCAATTCACTCCTGCAGGTCTATTGCGGCAATACAGCCGTAATTTTCATGATGTTCCGCCTGTCCTCATGATGATCAACAACCTCGGGCAGAGCGGGAAACAACCAGCTATGGACAATCGAATCACCAGCCATCCCACAAGTTTATGTCCCGAATTTTCCGTTCGTCAAGAGAAACCTTCATTCCTGATATATCAATCCTCTTGCCCCCCATCCTGCCAGACAACAAATCCGGGTGACTGTTTGCAGACCTTGTCGGGAAACATGGAGTCCATCATGTATAAGCAACAGGCATGCCAAATTATATAAAATTGACGCTTTGATTAGATTAAAGCAATATACTGTAATTACTTGCAATACTACGACAGTTTCCGGTGGCCAAACTGCTGATTACATTCAGTTGCTGATAGCCTACACATATGTAGTGATGCCAATGAATAACTACGAAAATGTATGAGGTAGGCTTCTGGTTTGACTGGCTTATCCGGGTTAACCACCGCGATTCAGCCAGTCCAGCATCAAGACAGTTTGAACAAGCCCCTGAGGATCTCCAGGTTCCGCTTGTTGGCTGGTCTGGAACCTTCCGAAGTATACAAGTACTCGATGCCTTCGGCATGGACCTGGGCTGCCCGGTGGCGTACCAGTTTCATAGTGGAGTTTACCGTGCCGTCCTTCTCTCCGAAACCGTCGGGGGCGATCAGGAAGGTGGCAGGTATCCAGTTCGCTGGCACCTTGCGGGCTTTCGGGTCCTCCTTGAACCGGTAGAACTCGGCCACCAGGCGCTCCATCAGGACTTCAGCACTGCCTGGTCCTTCGGCCTTGATGATCCGTTCCACCCTGCCATTGTCCAAGGCCACGATGGCGCTGGTGTACCTGCGCTGCTCGTTGTAGGCCATGATCTGGGCAAAGCAGTCGGTGGAGCCGCCTATGACCTCCTCTATTTCCTCGGGACTGTACTTCTCGCCATCCTCGGCTATGAGCAGGGCCTTCTCGCGGCCTACCACTACCAGGAACCTGTCATTGTCGTAATAAGCCAGGTCGCCGGAATAAAGCCAACCGTCGCGCAAGGCCTTGGCCGAGGCTTCGGGATTGCGGAAGTAGCCCTTCATCACGTTTTCACCGCGTATTACTATCTCGCCGGTCTCTCCTGGCGTGCATTCAGAGCCGTCGGGGCGCTGGATCCGGCATTCCACAGTCGGAGCCACGATGCCGGAGGTGCCGAACTTGTGCTTGCTGGGAGTATTGGAGCTTATCACCGGTG
>MIBM01000137.1:0-5950 GCA_001830645.1 Spirochaetes bacterium RIFOXYC1_FULL_54_7 | reverse complement strand
TGCTTGAGGTCCAGGAGTGCACCGCCGCCTACGCAGAACTTTATGTTGCTGCCGAACACCAGCTTGCGGATCTTGCTGAAGATGAGGGCCTTGGCCAGACCATGCACCGGCGCGTGCCTGAGCCTGGTCAACAAGGGCACCGGAGTGAATCCGTCTCCATTGATGGCAACACCGGCGGCTATGCCCGCCTTGAACAGCCTCTCGATGAAACCGCCCTTTTCCTCCACCCCGGCCACTATCTTCTTCATGAAGTTGCCGGACAGGGCAGGGACGGTAAGCAGGAAGGTGGGCTCTACCTGCTTCAGGTTGATGGGTATGTTGCGCAGTATGGCAATGCCACCGCCCCTGGGATCCACAAAATACAGGGAGATGCCGCACAGCAAGGCCGCATAGATGCCTACGGTATGGGCAAAGGAGTGGTCCACAGGCAATACCAGCAGGGTCCGGTAGTAGTACGGCCCTTCGAACAGCTCGACGCCATCCTTGCAGTTGGCGTAGTAGTTGAGGTTTGTCAACATGATGCCCTTGGGGTCACCAGTGGTGCCGCTGGTGTAGCAGATGGTCACCACATCGTCTTCGGCTGTAGCCTCGACTATGGCCTCCAGCTCGGCACTGCGGGCCGGCAGGGCGGCCTTGCCCTCTGCAAGGGCATCAGTGAACCTGATCAGGTTCTGCCGGGGGAAACCCGTACTGGCGCAGGCCGAGTCCGGCCGCTGGGTATCGTCGTCAAGATAGAAGACCAGCAGATCGGGATTGCCCAGGGTCGACAGGGCGCTCAGCACCTTTTCTATCTGGTTGCCCGTGGTTATGATGGCCCTGGATTCTGAATGTTTGACCCTGAAAGGTATTTCCTCGGCCAGCAGTTTGATGGACAGGGGTACCGAGACGCCGCCGGCCATGAGCACGCCGAATTCGCCGGTGACCCACTCCGGGCTGCCCTCAGCGAGTATGGAAACCGACTGGCCTTTTTTGAAACCCCTGGACAACAGGCAAG
This sequence comes from Spirochaetes bacterium RIFOXYC1_FULL_54_7, assembly GCA_001830645.1. Lineage (GTDB taxonomy): Bacteria > Spirochaetota > Spirochaetia > Treponematales > UBA12059 > MIBM01. The sequence goes on along the minus strand of MIBM01000137.1, from coordinate 4,956 downwards.
CTGCAAAGGCCCTGGCATCTGACCGTACCCGGCCAAAGCCCCGGCCTTCCCAGCCGGTATCTGTCATCTTCAATACGTATTGGACCTCGGGGTAAATCCGCTGGGCTTCTTCAAGCATCGCAAGGACGGTGCGTTTCATGACTGCTCCTTTTCCATCGGTTCTGTGTAGTCAGGCAGATTCAGCATTCAGTATTCGGTATATAGTATATAGCTTGTCAGACTAGCTGAAGCATAACCTGAAAACCGTATATTTTCACCTGCTTTTTACCAGGATCCCCATTGCCATTGACGCCGGCCGTCAAACGCACTACTTCTCTTGTTGATGTTTCATTATCCAAGCTTTACAAGCAGAGCCCTCCGTATCATTTTCCTGTTCATCCTGGTATTGTTTGCATGCTCAGGGCTGGAGGCCGACGAGGCTCCAGTCCTGGTTCCCACGACAGACGGTTACCTGGCCGCATACTGGTACGAAATCCCTGGCAGCCAGACTACGGTGATTCTAGGGCATGGTTATCTGAACCATGCCAGGGGCAACCAGCTGGTCATCGACTTTTTTCTGGAGCGGGGCTACACCGTCCTGGCCTGGGATCTGCCCGGGCACGGTAATTCCTGGGGGCAACCTGGTGCCATCGATGATTTCATGCAGTACGCCCGGGCTTTTGACGCCATCCTGGTCCATGTCAGGGAGAGACGCCCGGCCGACGCCCTGTCTTTCATCGGACATTCCACTTCATGTGCGGTCTTCATGACCTGGCAGCGTGAAATCTGGCAGACCGGCACCTCAGCCTTGATGGATAACCCTTTGCCCTTGAGCACGGTGGTCCTGATCGCACCTCTGGTGAGAACCTGGTTGTACGAATTGTCCACCTTCGGCTGGAGCATAGGCCGCTGGTTCATCCAGGAACTCAAGCCCAGAACCAGTGCAGGCAGCCACAGGCCTGGTTACGGGGAAGAATTCTTTGCCGATCCCCTTGCGGTCAAGCGTATGCCCGTATCCTGGATCCAACCATACCACGAGTGGGAACTGGGAAGCAGATCATGGAAGCCTGACCCGTTTCCCCTGCTGATAGTGCAGGGCACCAGCGATACCGCCCTGGACTGGCGCTACAATATCCGCTTCCTGTCTTCCGTATATCCCGAGGCCAGGGTCGAGCTGGTCGAGGGGGCCTGGCACTGCCTGCTGGAGGAGGCCGAGCCTTGGGTATCCCAGGTGTATGGCTTGCTGGATGGGAAATTTAAACAATGAGTCATATACAGTGTCGACTCTACCCTAACGTAAACCTACTGGACTGCCTTTTCGTGGGCAAATCTACCCGGGGTTTAAGTTAATAAAAAAAAGAGTCTTGCAAAAATCAATTATCACAACGATAATGTGTCCAATTATTACAATTGCTCAAAACTGTAGAATCAGTATTTGAACAGTTAAAACTTGTTATGGAGCCTTCTTATGTTAAAAAACACAAATATCCCTTTCGGTACAGCCCTTCACCTTCAATCCAACGCATCACCAAGGAGCCTTTTATGAAAAAAGTTTCATCCTCGTTGCTTTGTCTGTTGGCTGTTCCAGTTCTTATGTTCTTTTCATGTACCGATTTGTGGGGCCCCTTGGTCAACCCGGTTGATCCTGAAGGACCGGTATATCAGGGTTTTGAATCTGTCGATTCTGTTGAATCTGTTCACCCTGAATATCCTCTTGCTGGTTCAGAACTTCCATGGGAACCGCTTGGTTTTATTGTCAGCAAGTGTGATGATGCAATACTCTACCATTTACAACTGTCAACCGGTGAAGGTCCGAATTTTGATGATGGTTTATTTTTAGACAGGGATGATTTTACATCGAATCAGATGGTACTCGATGATTTCGGTCAAGCTCCAGGAATGTATTACTGGAGGACCCGGGCCCAGAATGGAAACGGTCAATGGGGTGGTTGGTCTGACAGCTTGTCTTTCTCCTGGTCTGAAATTGCCCCGGTAATCGAAAACCATGTCTCCGGCGAAGTTGTCTTCGCACCGTTCCAGCTTACATGGGCTGCCATATCCGCAGCTATCTCATACGAGATTCGTATTTCCAGTAATCTTGGTGCGTTGGCAACAGAAATCCCTCTTGTAACCTCACGTCCGATTTTCACCTTGCCAGTCGAAATCTTTGCTGGTCCATGGTACTGGCAAGTCAGGGCTGTTGGTGCCTGGAATGAAAAAAGTCTCTGGAGTCCGGTTATTTCATGTAATGTAAGTGTAACCAATTATATCCGATATGATTTTGAAACCGGGTTGCCTGCTGCGTTTGATGGATCCTGGAGTATATCCACTTCTGCATCCAATGGAGGATTGAAATCGCTACGGTCTGCTGCTATTGGCCATAGTCAGCAGTCCTCTTTAGCCTTGCAAGGCACAGTGCCAACTGGAATGCGTCTCGTCAACATACGATTCGCACGCAAGGTATCGTCGGAAAGTGGTTGCGATTATTTACGCTTCTACAGCGTAAGCACTAGCTTGGGAGCCTGGGCAGGATCCTATGAGTGGGAGACGATGAGTTATGCTTTAAACCTTGGCGAAGGCTCGGGATATTCTTTTTCATGGGTATATTCAAAGGACGGTTCTGTTGTGGTCGGTTCTGATTGTGCGTGGATAGATGATCTGGAATTAGAATTTGTTGGCTCTGGACTTGCCATATCTGATTTGATTGTTTCCCCGGCCAATGATTCAGAAGTCCAGGACACCACCCCGGAACTTGTTTGGACTGATATTATAGAAGGTGTATCCTATGAATTGCAGATAGCCGATTCAAGCATCGCATTGGATAATGCAGAAAAAATCATTATCAACTCGCCAGGGTATGATTTTTCGGCCGAATTAACCAATGGAACAGTCCGTTACTGGAGAGTCCGGCCTATTCTGTCAGGCGGATTGCCTGGACCTTGGTTCGGACCCTACAGTTTTACTGTGGCTATTCCAGTTGGTATCCAACTTGAGGAAGAACTGCAAAATCCAATAGCAGTTTCCATTTCAGGAGTTCCATCGATCTTGTTCGATGGAAACGTGCTCTCTGTGAGTGCTACGACAGAGTCTGTACAGGATTCATATGAATGGTTCCTTGATGGTAAAATAATCAATGGGGTTACCGGAGCAGCCTTAAGTATGGATGCTGCTGAAATCATGATTGGCTACCACACCTTAATGGTGCGGGTGTGTACAGGAAACCAGATTGGCAGTGCCACTATAGGTTTTGACCGGCAGGAAACTTCCGATCTGGTTCCGCGTAATGGCTTGGTGGGAGAGTATCTATTTAACGGGACTGCCAACGATACAAGTGGTTTCAGCAGGAACGGTACCGTGAACGGTGCTGTACCGATAACCGATCGATTTGGTAGATTGAACTCAGCCTACCAATTCGATGGATCCAACGACTCAATCGACACAGGTAGTTTTTCGCAGGACTGGACTGAGGGATTATCGATATCTGTGTGGGCCCGGAAGGATGGCACAGCGGATTATCGGTCAGATTCGACAATTGTAGTCAAAGCTGACAATTCTTCTACGTATGAGTACCGGCTCTATGTAATGGATTCAGGAAATACTCCGGGTTTGTGGTCATATTACAATTCGAGCAATAGCGTTACCACTGCGTCCACTGTATCAATGAGTGGCTGGACTCATTTGTTGTTTCGTGTCGACTCTGGCGGGGATATACGGCTCTACCAGAACGGGGTCCTGGCTTCGCAGTCTGTGTATTCCGGAACACCGCGTACCACCTTGAGTGCTTTGAGGTTCGGTACATGGATAGACGGAACCTATCGCTGGCAGGGAGCGATTGATGATGTGCGTTTGTATAATCGTCCGATCAATGAGCAGGAAATCATGCTCCTGTACATAGACGGCGGATGGACTGGGAACTGAGGGGGGATGGGATGAAAAAACGATCAAACAGTCTGGTTAAAGGCTTTTTCATTGTCCTGGTTGCTCTGATAGGAGCTTCCTCATGCAATCTTTTCCAGGCTTCCGATACCGCTTCAGGAACGGACTCCACGGGGGTAGGTGAGCTGGCTCTGTTCATCTCACCTTCCGCAGCCAGGATGATAGAGCCCGGAGTCGATACAACCATCGCTTCATACGATTTGACAGGTACCGGACCAGACAGTGCTTCGTTCAACGTCCCAGGATTCGAGTCTTCCACCTATAGCAACAACTTGCTTGCGATTGGGACATGGGAGATAACTGTTTTGGGAAGGAACCTTGATGGGGAGATCATCGGGGCTGTCACCGACACATTTGAAGTGCGCTCAGGTGAAACTACTTCAATAACACTGACCCTTCGTCCAATTACAGGCACTGGTGTTATCAGCATTACCGTGTCATGGCCGGATGGAAGCCTCCCAGAGCCTTCCATCGTTGCGACAGTGGACAGACCTGACGGCATTTTGGCTCAGGAAGTGGTTTTCGAGGAGGGGTTGGATGGCCATTCCTTCGTCTGGGAAGATGCTGATGCGGCAACCGGTTATCATACAGTGCTTTTCGAGGTCTTTTCGGGGGCCGAGAGTGTTACCGGAGGTGGGGACGTCATCCGCGTGCTGAATGATACAACAACTCAATTTACCTTCGAGTACACAGCCGAACAACTGGCTCCGTATACTGCCAAGCCAGTACTGAGCCTTGCTTCCGGGACTTATGCTTACTCTGAAGAAGGCCATACTCTTGAGATCACGTGTGCTACACCGGAAGTAGAGATTCGCTACACCACCAACGGTTCAATTCCTGATGCTGACAATGGATTCATCTATTCCGGACCAATCCAGGTTTTTTCAACTCAGACCCTGCGGGCGGTAGCCCTCAAGGAAGGCCGGGCTGCTTCAGCCATTGCAAGCGGGTTCTATATAATCAACGATTCCATCGCGGTACCAATTTTCAGCCATGAGCCAGGGGTGCATTACGACCCGATATCCGTGGCTATGTCATGTT
>MIBM01000136.1:7671-12069 GCA_001830645.1 Spirochaetes bacterium RIFOXYC1_FULL_54_7 | reverse complement strand
CAGAAGCGCTTGCTGGCCAAGGCCCTGGGACGCTCTGCGGAGGTCAATTTCTACGATGTTCATCCCGATGTGGCCAGGGTCATTCCCCAAACCGCTGGGGCCAGTTTGCTCAGGCTTGCGGAGATGTCCAAGCTGGGACGCTATGGCAACAAGCCCCTGGGTGAGCTGGATGCCTTTGTCAGCGTGTTCACTTCCTTTGCCCTGCGCAAGGCCGGCTGTTATGGCGAGGCCGACCAGGACGCCCTCCAGCTGGTAGCCCTGTCCACCATAGCCGACCTAATGCCCCTGAGGGACGAAAACCGCATACTGGTCAGGCAGGGTCTGGCAGCCATCAACCGCAAGGCACGCCGTGGCGTGGCCGAACTGGTGGCCAGGCAGAACCTCCTGGGCAAGAAGCTTGGGGCGGTGGATGCAGCCTGGCAGCTTACCCCGGTGATAAATGCCGCCGGACGAATGGGCAAGCCTGAAACCGCTGTCAAGCTTTTTTTGACCGAAGATCCCGTGGAACGTGGTGCCTGGGCAGACAGGCTCATGGAACTGAACCAGGAGAGGCGCCGGCTGGGAGCGGAGAGCTGGGATGTGGTCTATCCCTTAGCCCATGAGTCGGCCCAGGAGCGCAGCGGTACCTTTGTCATCGTGGGCAGTTCTGACATAAACCGCGGCATCACCGGTATTGTAGCCAACCGCTTGGCAGATACCTTCAAGGTGCCCGCGGTGGTGGCCTGCTTCATGCCCGACGGCACCGCGGTAGCCTCAGTGCGGAGTGCAAGGGGCTTCAATGTCAAGGATCTGCTGTCCCACTGTGCGGAGCTGTTCATCGATTATGGCGGCCACGACGCAGCAGCAGGCTTCTCCATGCCCCAGGAGAACTGGCCGGTCTTCGAGAAAAAAGCCACGGCCTTCATGGCCAAGGTGCTTCTGGGAGACGGCGAGGAAATACTGGACATAGACGCCGAGCTGCCCCATGAATACCTTAAACCTGAACTGTCCGACATGGTGGAGCGTTTCGAGCCTTATGGTGAAGGAAACCCGCCCTTGGTTTTCATGGCCAAAGGTGTTCCGATAGCCCAGGCTGACATCGTGGGCAAGCAGGACAAGAGCCACCTCAAACTGGTTCTTGACTTCGGCAAGCATAAATGGCCAGCCCTCTGGTGGAACGCCGCCGACAAGTTCGGCCGCGAATTCGATGCCACTGACAGACTCGATGTGGTCTTCAAACTGACCCGGAATTACTGGAACGGCATGGAGACTCCCCAGTTGGTGGTACTGGATGCCAGGCGGGCGGAATGATGTAATATCGCCGTGGTTCTGGAAGTTTTCAGGGGGGCTCCAGTACCGGAATCACCGGGATCTATTGTTTTTTCTCTTGTTCGGGTTCTTTTATTAGTATATGCTTGTAGGCCCAGGAGCGTGGAATGAGGGGGTATCCACCCCTCTCGTGCCACACCGAATGGACGGAATGCTCTGTGCATCCGTAATTGTTTATTCGTGAAAGAAGGTTTCCATGAAATCCAGAATGTCCATCCTCGTGTCGCTGGTGCTGGTTCTGGCACTTGCTGTCTCGGTTATCGGTTGTGCTAAAAAAGAACCCGCAGCGCCAGCAGCTGCAATGCTCAAGGTCGGCATGGTCACCGATGCCGGAACCATTGATGATAAATCCTTCAACCAGGGAACCTGGGAGGGAGTCCTCCGTGCCGGTGCCGATCTGAAGGTAGATACAAAGTACCTCAAGCCCTCCGGCACTACCGAGGCTGATTACCTCAAGGAGATCGGCAACCTGTATGATGCCGGTTACAAGTTTGTGGTAACTCCTGGCTTCAAGTTTGAAACCACCATCTTCCAGGCCCAGACCAAGTATGCGGATGCCGGTTTTGTCCTGATCGACGGCAGCCCCCATGCCGGCGACTACAAGAATGTAGTTGGACCGAAAACCGTATCCATATTCTTCACTGAGCATGAAGCTGGCTTCCTTGCCGGCGTTGCCGCCTCCCTCCAGATGAAGACCGGCGCTTTTGGCTTCATCGGCGGCATGGAGATTCCTCCTGTCCAGAAGTTCAACTGGGGTTTCCAGCGCGGTGTAGACTATGCCAACAAGAATCTCGGCACCAAGATCGAGATCAAGGCCGAGAATGTGATCTACCAGGGTTCATTTGACAACGTGGCAGCAGGCCAGCAGATAGCCGCTTCCATGTTTGACAAGGGGGTCAACGTAATCTTCGCAGCTGCCGGTGGCGTAGGCGTCGGAGCCATAAATGAAGCCAAAGCCCGTGCAGCCGCTGGAAAGACCGCCTGGATAGTCGGTGTGGATGTGGATCAGTATGCTGACGGCGTCTACAGTGGTGAAAAATCGATCATCCTGACCAGTGCCATGAAGCGCATCGACAATGCAGCCTATGACATGATAAAAGCCTCCATCGATGGTTCATTCCCCGGTGGCCAGACCCTCTTCTTCGATGTCAAGAACAACGGCGTCGGCATCCCGGCCAAGAACCCCAACCTGAGCGAGGATGTCCAGGCCAAGGTAAGCGAGGTTTTCAAGCTGATGCAGGCCGGAACAATCGTGGTCCCCGCTGACCAAGGCGCCTTCATCAAATAAGACTTTCGTTTCATTCGTATTGGTTTGCCCATCAAGCCGCCCCCTCCCGGGGCGGCTTTTTTGATTGTCATTCTGATCATCCCGGATTATACTGCCCTCCCCAATCTGAAGGTCTTGTTACGCATCCAGGAGGGCACATGGATCATATAGTCGAGATGCTGAACATCACGAAGGCCTTTCCGGGCGTAGTCGCCAACGATGATATTACTGTGCAGTTGAGGAAGGGCGAGATCCATGCGCTTCTGGGCGAGAATGGTGCTGGCAAGTCCACCTTGATGAGCATCCTGTTCGGACTTTACAAACCTGATTCGGGTCGCATACTGGTCAGAGGCAAGGAAGTCGCCATCACGAACCCCAATGTCGCCAATGGCCTGGGGATCGGCATGGTTCACCAGCATTTCAAGCTGGTACATAATTTTACTGTCACCGAAAACATCATACTCGGCATGGAACCTACTGTAGGACCGATGCTCCAGACCAAAGATGCGGCAAAGCGTATAAAGGATTTATCCATCCAGTATGGCCTCAATGTCGATCCCGATGCCAGGATAGAGGATGTTTCCGTAGGTATGCAGCAGCGGGTGGAGATTCTCAAGATGCTGTACCGGGATGCCGAAGTTCTCATTTTTGACGAACCGACCGCCGTCCTGACGCCCCAGGAAATCATCGACCTCATGGGCATCATGAAGAACCTTCTCGGGGAAGGGAAATCCATACTGCTCATCACCCACAAGCTGAAGGAAATAAAGGCCATTGCCGACCGTTGCACGGTTATCCGGCGTGGCAAGGTAATCGGTACTGTCGATGTGGCGACGACCCCGGAATCCAGAATGGCCGAGATGATGGTAGGACGTTCGGTCAATTTCTCCGTCGAGAAGGCAGTCAGGGAAGCCGGCGAGGTTGTACTGGATATCAAGGACCTCAATGTCCTCTCATCGCGCAAGACCCAAGCCTTGAAGAATTTCTGCCTCCAGGTCAAACGTGGCGAGATCCTTGGCCTGGCAGGTGTGGACGGAAACGGGCAAAGCGAGCTTGTGGAAGCCTTGACCGGCCTGCGCAGGGTGGAATCGGGAAGCATAGTGTTCAAAGGCAAGGACATAAGCAACGAGAGCATCCGCACCCGCATACGCAGTGGCATGGCCCATATACCTGAGGACAGACAGAAACGTGGACTGGTCCTTGATTACTCGATGGAAGAGAATCTGATCCTGGAGGTCTACGGGCTTGAACCATATTCCCGTCGCGGGTTCATGAATCCTAAAGCCATCCGGGCCCATGCGGACAAATTGATCAAGGATTTTGATGTGCGTTCCGGTCAAGGGGCGGTTTCACCCGCCCGGACACTTTCGGGCGGCAACCAGCAGAAGGCCATTGTGGGCAGGGAGATAGACCATGACCCTGACCTGCTCCTGGCCGTCCAGCCGACCCGGGGTCTGGATGTGGGATCCATCGAGTACATACATAAGCGACTGGTGGAACAACGGGACAAGGGGAAAGCCGTCTTGCTGGTATCCCTGGAGTTGGACGAGATCATGGATCTTTCGGACCGGATCGCTGTAATAAGTCATGGAGAACTCAAGGGCATCAAGCTGCCAGCGGAAACCAATGAAGCGGAAATTGGTCTGATGATGGCCGGCATAGCTGGCGGAGGCAAGGAATGAATCGCTTCAGAAGCCTGTTCACCGCTCTGGCGGCAGTACTTCTAGGTTTGGTTGCCGGTGCACTATTCATGGCGCTTACAGGATCCAATCCCATTGCAGGTTTTTATTACCTTTTCCGGGGTGGGCTGATGAACCTGGAGC
>MIBM01000136.1:6793-7648 GCA_001830645.1 Spirochaetes bacterium RIFOXYC1_FULL_54_7 | reverse complement strand
GCAACAACCCTGACCCTGACCGGTCTTGCGGTGGCTTTTGCCTTCCGGACCGGTCTGTTCAGCATAGGGGCTGCCGGCCAGATGCTTATCGGCGGACTGACCGCTACAGCCATCGCCCTGAGCATCGAACTGCCAAAACCGCTCATACTACCCTTGTTGCTTGCAACCTCAGCGATATCGGGAGCGCTCTGGGCTTCGATTCCCGGCTATCTCAAAGCACGGTTCAATGTCCATGAAGTGGTATCTACCATCATGATGAACTGGATAGCCTACTGGACGGTGTATTACACGATTCCGGCATACTTCAAGGGAGCCTTTCTGGAAACCGAATCCAGGCGGATACCCCTGTATGCCTCGTTCCGTGTCGATTGGCTGAGTGGCATATTCAAAGGATCCTACATCAACCTCGGTTTTTTCATTGCCCTCATCTGCGTCGTCATCGTGGCCATAATCCTGGACAAGACGACCCTTGGTTATGAATTGAAGGCTGTAGGCTTCAATCGCCATGCTGCCGAGTATGCAGGAATAAATGTATCCCGCAACATCATGCTGGCTCTGGGCATATCCGGTGCACTGGCCGGGCTGGCTGGTGCCACGTTCTACCTGGGTTACTCTGTGAACATGCAGATAGGTGTCCTTCCTGCGGCGGGCCTGGACGGTATAGCGGTTGCACTTCTTGGAGCCAACAACCCTTGGGGTGTGCTGGCTTCAGCGATATTCTTTGGAATACTTCACTCGGGGAAGGGCTTCATGAATGCCATGACTTCCATACCGCCGGAGATAGGTGATACAATCATTGCCACCATCATCTACTTTGCAGCCACGGGGGTGCTCTTTACCCGGCTGTGGGACACC
>MIBM01000136.1:1926-6784 GCA_001830645.1 Spirochaetes bacterium RIFOXYC1_FULL_54_7 | reverse complement strand
AAGTTCAAGAAGGAGGCCTGACGTGGACGTCATCGCAAGGATTTTTCCTTATGCAATCGCATACACCATTCCTTTGCTTTCTGCTGCTCTTGGCGGGCTGTTCTGTGAGCGATCAGGGGTGGTCAATATTGGCCTGGAAGGGTTGATGATAGTTGGTTCATTCACCAGTGCGGTAGTCATTTCCAGTCTTCAGACTACTCTCGGGCCAGCAGCACTGTGGGTTGGGTTGCTTGCGGCCGTGGTTGTCGGTGCAGCTTTTTCACTGCTCCATGCCTTTGCCAGCATCAATCTGAAAGCCAATCAGGTGATCAGTGGCACGGCCATCAATATGATTGCTGGCTCTCTTACGGTCTTCCTGGCCCGCACCCTTACCGGTTCGGGCAATGTCCGCATAACCATGGGGTTTCTCCAGACCGACATTCCCGTGTTGTCGAAGATTCCATTCCTGGGAGTACTGTTCTTTTCAAAGACCTATGCCACGACGTGGCTTGTCCTGGCCATCCTGGCTGTATCTTATTTTGCAATCTACAAGACACCCTTCGGACTCCGGCTCCGGGCCTGCGGCGAGCATCCGCAGACAGCCGATGCGGCAGGCATCAACGTGTACCGCATGCGCTACATCGCGGTCATGCTGTCCGGAGCCTTGGCCGGTCTTGCAGGTGCCATCATGCTGGTGACGTACTCCAGTGAATTCAACGGCAATGTTGCCGGGTTGGGATTCCTGGCCCTGGCAGCCTTGATTTTCGGGCAGTGGAAGCCCCTTGGTATACTAGGAGCAACAGCCTTCTTTGGTTTTGCAGCCACGGTAGCCAATGTTTCCCAGGTAATTCCCCAGTTTGCCAGCATCCCGGGCTTGCTTCTGAAGGCTTTTCCTTACGTGGTAACCCTGGTGGCTTTGGTGCTTTTCTCCAAGAGTTCCCAAGCTCCGCGGGCAGCTGGTGAACCTTTTGACCAAGGCAAACGCTGATCAGTGCCGTCGCTTGCCGGTAGCCAGGATCAGCTGTCTGTTGCGGGTCGTCGGCCAGGTATTCATTACAGGAGGTGCAAAATGGTAGATGTAGCCGAATTGCAGCGCTATTCACTGTTTGGCGGCCTGCAACATGACGAGATCGATCTGGTGCGACCATACCTTGAGCTTGCCACCTGGCAACCGGGCGAGTATGTGCTGAAGGAAGGCGAAACCAATGGCCGCTTGCATTTTGTGCTGGATGGACTGGTCCGTGTGACCAAGCGGAATCGCACCTTGGTTGATCTGGGGGAAGGGGATACCTTCGGGGAGGTGGAGTTGCTGGACGTAATGCCGGCTGTTGCAAGCATAGTTGCCCTCAAACCTACCAAGCTGGCCATGATTTCAAACAAGTCGCTCCATTCCCTGTATAAAAGCAATCCGTCACTTTTTGCCATGCTGGTGATGAACCTGGCCAGGGATCTGGCTAGAAGGCTGAGACGTATGGATGAACTGATGTGCACCGAAGCCGAGCGCGAAGGAAGTGGAAATCTAGAATGAAAGAATTACATAAATCCCTGATTGATGCTTCCAGGGACTTCATTACCCTGGTTTCCAGGGAGTTCATATATGACTTTGCCAATGAGTCGTATTGCCGGGTCATGGGCATAGCCAACAATGCTGTTGTTGGACGGAACCTTGAGGACATCTGGGGTTCCGAGATGTTCAACAGCACCATCAGGCCTTCCCTTGAGTCATGCTTTACCGGTACCGATGTCCACGTCATCCATTTCCTTAAACTCGGGAATGAGTGCCGGCATGTACAGTCATCGTACTACCCGTTCCGGCAGGATGGGGAAGTTACCCATGCAATGGTGTTCTCCCATGATGTGAGCGAAGTCAGGCACCTTGAATCCCGCCTGATGGATTACGAGTTCAAGGATCCGACCACCGGCCTTCTGAACCGCAAATCCTTCGATATTGTCCTTGATAAAGAGATGGAACGGGCCAAGCGTGGGCCTCAGGAAGGCATCCGTGCGGTGCTCCTGATCAATCTCCGCGATTTTTCCCAGATAAATGCCCGTTACGGCTATGGAATCGGTGACATACTCCTGGAGTCCACCGCACAACGAATAAAGGAAGCCCTCAGAGCCAGCGATTACGTGTTCCGCTACGAAGGCAAGGAACTCGCCGTGATCCTTACGACCATCAAGCGTGCACCGGATATTGCAGTGGTTGCTGAAATAATTCGTGATCGCGCTACCTTTCCCTACAACCATCATGGCGCGGTCATAAATATTGGTTGCAATATAGGCATCTCCATTTTCCCTGATGATACGATGGACAAGGAGGATCTGGTCAGGTTTGCTGCTTCTGCCATGGATGAAGCCAAGGATCGCAACGAACCGTACATCATCTTCAACCGCGAATTGCACCGTTCTTCCCTGCGCAAGGCAAAACTGCGCTCGGAGATGCGACACGCTTTGGTTGACAGGCAATTCGAGGCCTACTACCAACCGATTGTGGGTGTGGATGGAAGGGTTGCCGGGGCAGAGGCCCTCATCCGCTGGAAGCATCCGACCCTTGGGTTTGTGCCTCCTGACGAGTTCATACCCCTGGCGGAGGAGGCCGGCTATACCATCATGATAGGCCGGTGGATGCTGTTCCGCGTGTGCCGTTTTATAAAGCGTTGGTCCAGACAACTTGCCGGCCGCCATGTCTCGGTGAACCTATCGGCAAAGGAATTCGGCGGTGCAAGTCTTGTTGAGTTCGTGCACACAGTGATACAAGCCGAAAACATAGATCCGTCCAGCCTCAAGCTGGAGATAACCGAAACCGAGAGCATGATAGACATCGAGGATGCCATCAAAAAGATTCAGCGCCTGCGGGAACTGGGCATTGAGGTGTATGTCGATGATTTTGGTTCCGGTTACTCTTCCCTGGCCTACCTCAAGCGGCTACCGGCCAGTGTGGTCAAGATCGACAGGGTTTTTGTGGAATCTCTGGTGGACGATGAAGAGGACCAGGCCTTTGTTGCCGGTATGATGCGCATGATTTCAGGAAAGAAAATGCGGGTCCTGGTAGAAGGCGTGAGCAGTGCCGAACAGCAGCGTATACTCATGGATCTAGGTGCTGATTTCATGCAGGGCTTCTGGTTTGGCAGGCCTATGCCCGAAGCCGAATTCGTACGATTGTTGGATCCCGCCATCCGTCTGCCCCTGCTTGCAAGCTCCTGATCTGACTGTTACACTGCCGACCGCTTCAGTAAAAAAGGAAATCATCATGAGTGAAATGGCTGCTCCAAAAGGCATGCTTGGCCTGCCAAAGGAAATCTATGCCCTCTTCGTCGTCCGCCTGGTTGTGTCGGCTGGCGCTTTTGTAGGGCCCTTCCTTGCCATGATGCTGACCATGAAGCTGGGCTATGATGACGGAGCAGCCGGGGTCTTCATGGCCATCCTGGCCATACTGTCCGCCGGTGGGCTGGCCCTTGGCGGCAAGCTTGGCGATACCTTTGGCCGGGCGGATGTCCTGCGCACCCTGCAGGCTGCCACGGCTCTGGTTTTCCTGCTCTGTGCCCTGACGGGTTTCAATGCCGCAACGCCGTACCTCATAGCCTTTGCCCTGGCAACCCTGTCAGGTACCTGGCCGGTCATCAATGCCCTGGTAGCCGACCTGGCTCCCAGGGAACGCCGGAAGGAAGCTTTCTCGCTCCTGTACTGGGGCAACAATATTGGTTTTTCTGTAGGGCCGCTGGTGGCCGGCTTCCTGTTCAATTCCGCACCCAGACTGTTGTTCCTGGGAAATGCCCTTGCCCTTGGCCTGGCCGCAGGGGTGGTCAGTCTGTTCGTACGCCACGAAAGCCAGTCAGCACCGGCAGGACTTGCTGGACCTGTGGAATCACCAGGTCCTGCTTGGCCCGAAGCGATCGCCGTAGACTCCGAGGCCGCCAAGGCCGCAGAAGCCGCCAGGGTCGCAGAAGCCGCCAGGGAAGCCAGGTTGTCAACCTGGTCGGTCCTGCGTGCAAACCCGGTACTCATCCTGTATTCCCTGGCCTCCATCCTGACGGCCTTCGTGTACAACCAGCATACCTTTGCCCTACCCATTTTCCTCAAGGATGCGCTGGGAGGGGATGCAGGACCCAAGGCCTACGGTTTTGTCATGACAGCCAATGGTCTCACCGTGGTGCTGCTCACCGGGATAGTCGTCTTCTTTTCCAGAAAGATGCCGAGTCTGGCCGCAGTGGCCTTGGCATCGGTGTTCTATGCCGTGGGGTTTGGAGCATATCGCTTCGTGGGAGGACTGCCACTGGCCATAGGGGCTACAGTAATCTGGACCATTGGAGAAATACTCGGGGCAACCAACGGCAATGCCTTCATAGCCGAACGTGCCCCGCCGGCACATCGCAGCAGGATCAATTCGGCGGTCTCCCTGGCCCACATAAGCGGCAACGCCATGGCTCCTCTGGTGGCAGGTCCCGTTTCACGCGCTTTCGGGAGTGCTGCAGTCTGGCCTATAGTTGCAGTCCTGTCCCTGGTCTCCGCCATCGCGCTCCTGGCCATCCATCGCCTGGATAGCCAGCGCAGCACCCGGTTCACCGATCCAGCCAGATAGCTTGCCAGTCCGGTCCAGCACGATAGCCTGGCCGACAAGCGGGATAAGCTACCAGTCCAGCAGTCGCCGCTCTCCCTGCAGGGTACGTATGTCCGTGGCGTCCCAACTGGATTCCATGGTCCCAAGGTAACTGCCGTCATCGTCGTAGATGGCTTTGTATGATATCAGGATGAAGCGACCGCCCATGGTAATCCAGAACTCGGCACTGTCCTTTTCCTTCTTCTTGAAGGCTTCCAGTATGCGTTCCACCACGGCCACGCTTTTTGGGGGATGGCAGTTTTTTACCTCCCTGCCTATGAT
>MIBM01000136.1:0-1843 GCA_001830645.1 Spirochaetes bacterium RIFOXYC1_FULL_54_7 | reverse complement strand
GCGGTAGAGGATGCAGTCAGCGGAGGTGCCAATGGCGCTGTCTTGACTGAATCCTTGGCCTGGGCCCAGGCCAGGCTGGCATCCCAGATGGCGCCGGGCTTTATCCAGGCATAGCCTATGGCATCGTCGCCCTGGCGTATCTTGACCCAGTCCCTCTCGCCCAGGCGTTTGATGGCATTGGGGAATAGTATTTTTTCTTCCATGAACATCATGGAGGTCAGTTGCCGGGCCAGGGCGCGGGCATTGGTGCGTGAAGACTTGCTGTCTCCCGCAGTAACCGCTGCTTCGAGGTTCCTGAAACATTCGCGGATCTCGTCATGCTTGCCCCACATCACCTTGGAAGGACCGGTGAAACCGACCTTTTCCAGAAACGGAAACAGCTGGTTTTCCTTGCGCTCGTAATGGACAATGATGGGTCTCAGGGCGGCCACTGCCTTGCCCACCGTGGCGGAATCACCGAAGAAACCTGCCATCCGGAGGGGCCACAGGAGTTTCCGCGCCTCGGCATTCTCGGCAAGATAGCTGTGTACAGGGTGGCCAGGCAGGCTGTGGGACTTTTCTCCCCGTTCAAGTCCGTCCTTGAATACATCAGCATGTACTTCGCAGAGTCGCTGGACCTCCTGGACCGGCATGCCACCCTCTATCAGGGATTGTTCCAGGGCTGCAACTTCCATCGCATCGGCACCCTTTATAAGATTATGGAATTCTTTTTTGATTTCCGAAGGTTTTGCGCCTTCACCGAGGCGGTCAATGATGGCCTTGAGTCTGGCCGCCCGTTCGCGGTCTATACCTGGATGTTCGCTCATGATTCTGATCTCCATGTCTTCCCGATTGCATAGGAAGTATAGTGGAGCAGGAAAAGGCGGGGAGGTTTCATTCCCTTCCCGCCATCGTCCTACTTCGTCTTTATGAAGAACTTGGCTACCCCAAGGTACTGGTCGCTGGGGTTGGACGCTGGTCCAAGGTTATAGACACTGAAAAACAGTCTGTCATCCCTGGAAAACAGGGAAGCACTGGCTCCGCCGGCAAGGCGTGCAACCCCAGACACGACAGCACCAACAGCACCGCTGGCTTTGCCGGCGCTGGCCGACTCGACCTTGTTCTGGTAATACGTGACGAAATCGTCCTTCGTGGGGTTCAGGGCATAGAGGGCTCCGGCCAGTACGGCCAGGATCAGAAGGGGCTTTATCAAGCCTTTCATGGTATTCCTTTCACCGTTTCGGACAGGCACGGCCAGCACAAAGATATCGCGCTCCGCGTGCTATATCAAGGCATGCTGATTCGGTTGATTCTACCCGGAGGATTGTATATATTCTGGCCCATGACAATACCTGAATACCCCGAGTTCGCTCCTGTCTCTCTTGAAATGCGTGATGAGCTGTACCCTGCACTCAACCTTCTGTCGGACGGCATCTCCGAGTTTACCTTCTCCGGCATCTACCTGTTCAGAAGAACCTATGGTTACCGCATCTCCCACCTGACCGGGAAGACTTTCCTTATTTCAGGCGAGAAACACGGGGAGCGTTTCTTCTTCTCACCCTGTTGCGTGCCGGACAACGATACCATAAAACTGCTGTTCGAAGACCATGCCTATCTGAAAAACATGTCCGAAACCCAGTGCAAGGCCGAGCGCATCCGCCTGGAAGGCGCAGGTTTCTCGGTACATGAGGATCGTGACAACTTTGACTATCTGTACAATCGTCATGACCTGGCCGAGCTGTCCGGCAAGACCTACCACAAGAAGCGCAACCTGGTAAACGCTTTCCTCAATTCGTACAAATACGAGCAGAAAGAACTTGATTCCAACAATGTCAAGGATGCCATAACGGTGCTTGACGCATGG